>JAGAFN010000019.1 GCA_017612585.1 Bacillota bacterium
AGAGAGTGTAAATAATTCTGTGTAAACTAAATACTTAGTAAGTATGAATCCTCCTGGATGAATGGTAGAATGAAACCAAGCCAGGAGGATTTAATTATGGCGAGAAGAAGAAAATTATCACCTGAACGCAAAGCGTTTATCGACAAGTTAATTGCTCATTACAATCCCAAGGATGTGTCGGATGTTCAAGAAATGCTAAAGGATCTCCTTGGAGACACTCTGCAGGATATACTAGAAGCAGAAATGGATGAGCACTTGGGTTACTCCAAGTATGATTACCAAAATAAAGAGACTGATGACAGCAGAAACGGTTACAGCAGTAAAACCGTAACATCATCCATGGGCGAAATTGATCTTGATGTTCCAAGGGATAGAAAAGGCGAGTTTGAACCACAGGTTGTAAAGAAACATCAGACAGATATCACCAACATAGAGGACCAGGTGCTATCTATGTATGCCAAAGGTATGACCACAAGAGATATATCAGACCATCTGTGGTCAGTATATGGTGTAGAAGCCTCAGCAGAGATGATTTCCCGTATGACAGATAGGATTCTACCCATTGCAAAGGAATGGCAGAATAGACCACTAGACAGAAAGTATGCAATTGTTTTCATGGATGCTGTGCACTTCAATGTCAGGCAGGAAGGAAGAGTAGTTAAGAAAGCCGTTTACGTTGCCATAGGCATAAAACTAAACGGCCTAAAAGAAGTTCTTGGCATGTGGATAGGAGGAAACGAGAGCGCAAAATATTGGCTTGGAGTGTTGAATGAAATCAAGAATAGAGGCGTTGAAGACATAATGATTATCTCGGTAGATGGGCTTACGGGATTTGCAGATGCCATAACTGCGGTATTCCCAAAAACTGAGATCCAAAGATGCATCGTCCATCAAATACGCTATACCACCAAGTTTGTATCTTACAAGGACAGGAAATCTTTTGTGGCGGACCTTAAAAATATATACCAGGCTCCAACGGAAGAAGCCGCCTTCAAAGGGCTTGATGCTCTCGAAAAGAACTGGGGAAAGAAATATCCATCTTCCGTGGATTCATGGAAAAACAATTGGGCGCAGCTATGCACATATTTTAAGTATCCGTCAGAAATCCGGAAGCTAATATATACCACAAATTCCATAGAAAATTTCAATAGGCAACTTAGAAAGGTAACTAAAACCAGAACCATTTTCCCAACAGATGATGCTCTTTTTAAGCTCCTTTATCTAGCCATGATGGACATTACTGTAAAGTGGGGTGGCAAATCCAACCAATGGAACTGGGGCACCGTCCTAAACCAGCTAATGATTTTCTTTGAAGGGAGGATTTCCCCAGAGGACATAGAATAGCATTAACCCACAAACGGAAAACCAGGCTGCCATTATTGACAGTCTGGTTTTAATGTGGTTTAATACCTTAACTTAATTAGCGTTGGTTTTCCAACGCATTCTATGAATGTTCTATCCCTAGTCCAGGGAGTTTACACAGAATTATTTACACTACCTCTGAACAACCATAAAAAAAGACCCCCTCACTTTTCAAAGTGAAGGGGTTTTCTTTTAGAGCCCTCGGTCAATGTCTTAACTTAATGACATTGGTGAGCGTACAGGATTGTTTTTTTAAGAAAGCGAATGTACAGAATGCTTTTGTTTTATAACAAACAATTTGCGTTTGACCAATCTTTCGTTTATTGATACAATACGCTTTGTGCCGGTGTTCGAAACCATCCACCGGAGGCGTCTTGCGTGATTCATGATAGGCATGGATTATGAGCAGGATGTGAACAAAAAAACTAGGGAGAGTTATATAATGAAAAATGAAAACGGATTGAGGGCGGCCACTTGGCGTAGTGACAAGGCCCTCTATATTACGCAGGCAGGTATTATTGCTGCAATCTATGTGGTTCTTACGGTGGTCTTTGCACCATTTGCATTCAAAGAGGTGCAGGTAAGAAGTGCGGAGGCGCTGACTATACTGCCTTTTTTCTTTCCGGCGGCGGTACCCGGTGTCTTTATTGGATGCATCATCGGAAACATCCTAGGTGGTGCGGTACTTCCAGACATAGTGTTCGGAAGTCTTGCGACATTAATCGGCGCACTCGGTACTTACTACGTTGGAATAGTGTATAGAAAAAGAAAAGAGTACCGAACGGGTAATTCTTTAGGCTTTACTGGGAACGGAAAGTATGCTACTTCTCCGTTCGAACAAGGAAGCAGATCAAACTCGGGTGGAAATCCACTCATCAAGTATCTTATAATAGCTGCGATTCCGCCTATCATTGCGAATGCGATCATAGTGCCATTTGTGCTGCGATACGCCTACGGTGTTCCGATGGCGATTCCACTCATGATGCTGACGGTTGGTGCGGGTGAGATCATATCCTGCGGGATACTCGGAGTTCTTCTTGGGCGCGCAGTATCGTAACTGATTAGATAGCAGTATTCTACTTGCTTAAATAACATTGCACAAAATGCCTAAATACCTAAATAATAGTGACGATTTAAGCTCCGCATAGTAAAATAAACTATGCGGAGTTTTTATGAAAGGAAGCACCATGGATAAATATATTATGGCTCTCGATCAGGGCACCACGAGTTCAAGATGCATCATCTACGACAAGAAAGGAGATATCGTGAGCGTTGCTCAGCAGGAGTTTGAGCAGATCTATCCCGAGCAGGGTTGGGTTGAGCACGACGCGAACGAAATTTGGTCATCGCAGATGGCGGTTGCGTTTGAGGCTATTCTCAAGGCTGGTCTAACGTATAAAAATATAGAAGCAATAGGAATTACCAACCAAAGGGAAACGACGGTCGTCTGGGATAAAACTACGGGTGAACCGATTTACAATGCAATTGTCTGGCAGTGCAGAAGGACTGCGGATTATTGCGATGAACTCAAATGCCGCGGTCTCGAAAGCGCCATCAAAGAAAAGACAGGTCTTATAATTGATCCATATTTCAGCGGAACAAAGTTAAGATGGATTCTCGAGAATGTTCCGAGTGCAAGAGAGCGCGCGGAGAATGGCGAGCTTCTATTCGGCACGATTGAGACATGGCTCATCTGGAAGATGACAGGTGGCACTGTTCATATTACTGACTATTCCAATGCGAGCCGCACGATGATGTTCAACATACATACGCTGGAGTGGGACGATGAGATTCTCAAGGAACTCAATATACCAAAATGCATGCTACCAAAGCCATGTCCATGCAGCGAGATTTACGGAGAGACCAAGGAGGATCTGTTTGGAGGTCCAATTAGAATCGCAGGGGCCGCGGGAGACCAGCAGGCCGCGCTCTTTGGTCAGACTTGTTTCAAGGAGGGAGAGGCCAAGAGCACCTATGGCACGGGCAACTTCCTCCTTCTAAATACAGGAGAGAAACCAATCGCATCAAATAACGGGCTTCTCACGACTATAGCGTGGGGACTAGGAGACGCCAAGGCCGGATCGTCGGAAGGTGATGAGGATTCTTCGGGTGAAGGCTCATCAAAAAATCATTCACGCGTTACATACGCCCTAGAAGGCTCTGTATTTGTCTGCGGCGCCGTCATACAGTGGATAAGGGATGAACTAAAGATGTTAGAGACATCCGCGGAGTCGGAGGATATTGCAAGGTCTGTTGAAGATACGAACGGTGTTTATATTGTTCCTGCGTTTGTTGGACTCGGCGCACCTTACTGGGATGCACGTGCGAGAGGTGCAATATATGGACTGACTCGTGGAGCGGGAAGGGCGCATATCGTAAGGGCTGCGCTCGAATCGATAGCATATCAGTGCCACGACCTTATAAAAGCGATGGAGGCTGACATGGGACATGCGCTTTCTTCACTCTATGTTGACGGCGGAGCGTCGGCAAACGATTTTCTGATGCAATTCCAGTCCGATATTCTTAATCTAAAAGTAATCCGCCCAAAGAGCGTAGAGACAACTTCGCTCGGAGCCGCTTATTTTGCGGGGCTTGCGACGGGGTATTACAAAGATCTTTCGGATGTCGACGACAACTGGCAGAAGGACAGGGAGTTTGATCCAAACATGCAAGAGAAAACCCGCGAGGATCTTCTTGCGGGCTGGCGTGATGCGATTGATAGAACACTGAGCGCGTAGGCAATCGGCATGCCTTCTGTGATGCTAGCGATAGAACGCTCACGGAATAATAAAAGGTTTTTTAGAGTGGAAGCTGATTTTGAACGAGCTGATCGTTAGTCTGGCGCTTCACAATTAGTTTATCTTTGCCATCGGAGCAGAGAACTACTGCCGGTATAAGATTGCCGTTATAGTTTGACGACATTGAATAGCAGTATGCGCCGGTCGAGAATGTGCAAAGTATGTCTCCGCTCGAAGCCAAGGGAAGCTGGGCATTTCTTATAAGTATATCTCCGGACTCGCAGTTCTTACCGCATATCGTAACGGTATCATCGCAAGGCGAGTCCATTTTATTTGCAATGGCGCTGAAGTATTCCGCTTGGTAGAGCGACGGTCTTATATTGTCTCCCATACCTCCATCGACCGAGATATATTTTGTTCCGCCTGGGATATCTTTTGTCTGTCCCACGGTATAGAGCGTTGCTCCTGCTTCCGCGACGATGCTCCTTCCGGGCTCTATGGATATTTCGGGCGGATCAGTGCCGAGCACATTATCGTAGAACTCGATTATTTTTTCTACGACGGGGGCGAGGAAGTAGCCAAATTGTTTTCGATCTTCATCGACATAGCAAGCGCCGAAACCGCCTCCGACGTTAAGTTCGCTAACTACAAATCCATATCTTTCTTTTATCTCGCGAACCTTTTCAAGCGCAATTTCAAGAGCGTCAAGATATGGCTTAACATCAAAGAGCTGCGAGCCGATATGAAAATGCAACCCGACATAATCAACAAGCTCTGAATTTATTGCTCGCTCAATCTGAGGAAAGAAGACTTCCTCGGCAAGAGGGATTCCGAATTTGGAATCTTTTTTTGCCGTTTTTAAGTGGTCGTGGGTGTCTGCAGTTACGCCCGGGGTAATACGGAAGAGAATCTTTGGGTGATAAGTAATGCTTGGGTTATCTGCGATCACCGATTCAATAATCTTAAGTTCCGAAAGCCCGTCTACAATAAATCGTCCAACTCCATAGAGAAGGGCGGATTCGATTTCTTCGCGAGTCTTATTGTTTCCGTTGAATTCGATTCTGTCTGCTGGAAAGCCGGCTGCCTTTGCGGTATGGAGTTCTCCACCAGAAACTACGTCGACGGATATTCCTTCGCGCTCGCAGATATTCATCATGGCGATTGTGCAGAAGGCTTTTGATGCGTAGACGATGCGGCAATCGGTTTTGCCCACATAAGGTTCAACAAAGGATTTGCGAAGTTCATCTATTCTTCTTACGATTTCCGTTTCGGACATTAGATAGAGAGGGGTTCCGTATTTCTGGGCGAGTTCAACAGTGTTGCAGCCGTCAAAGAACAAAACTCCGGCTCTCACTTCGTATATTGGGTTTTTGAGTATAGATTCGTTTATGTTTTCCATGTGACTTTATTTAATACTACAGCATGTGAGCGATAACGTCTTCGCGATTCTCGGCCATGAGAAGAATCGGCGGTATGTCGAATACTGTCTTGCAGCCGCATTCTCCGGCGGCGTTCAGCCTGTATGCCGCGCGAGCAAAGGACGCAAGCACGCTTCCTGTGAAGAAAGGATTGGAGTCCAGTTTAAGACTGAACTCAATGGTATTATTATATCTTCCGGCGGTTACTCCGCTTCTTATAACGCTTCCACCGTGCAGCATGCCACTGTGATTCTCTGCGAGTTCTTCTGCGGATATAAAATTGACGGTTGTATCGTAGTCGCTGAAATAGTTAGGCATATTTCTGATTTCGGATTCTATGCGGTCTAGGTCTGCGCCTTCTTCCGCAACCACAAAGCATTCTCTGGTATGCTTCTCTCTGGTTGTGAGAGAAGGGGACTCGCCGCTACGCACACGTTCCATCGCCGACTGTACGGGGATGGTATATTGTCTTGCGTCAATTACGCCTTCAATTCTTCTTATGGCGTCGGAATGACCTTGGCTGATACCTTTGCCCCAGAATGTGTAGTCAGTGCCATCGGGGAGAACGGCATTTGCATAGAGCCTTGCGAGAGAGAAGAGACCGGGATCCCAACCCGTGGAGATAATTGCGATTTTGCCGGATGCTTTGGCGGCAGCGTCGACAGTACGTAGATGATCCGGGATATTTGCATGTGTGTCAAAGCTGTCAACTACGTTGAAGTTTGCCGCGATTTCCGGCGTCATGAGTGGAAGATCCGTTGCGCTTCCTCCGCAGAGTATTGCGACATCGATTTGGTCCTTCATATTCTGCAAATCGTCATAAGAAAAGCATGGTGATTCACTTTTTATATCATCGGTATTTCTTCTTGTAAACATACCAACAAGATTCATATCGGGGGCGCTCTTTACTGCGGCCTCGACACCTCGGCCGAGGTTACCGTATCCGACTATTCCTATATTCAACACTTTCGTTCCTTTCAAGATATTATTCTTAGCACTTATACTCAGCATTTACATTCAACGCGCAGTATTCGGTACATTATATTGCATTCGTTATACGAGTTTAAACGCGAATCAGTCAATAAGTGATTTCATATCGTAGAGGCCGGGAGTCTGATTAACTAAAAACTTTGCTGCGGAGATTGCTCCGTCTGCAAAGAGTCCGCGGTCGTGGGCCTCGTGCTTTAGGGTTATGCTTTGGCTTTCGGTGCTTATTATGACTTCGTGGATTCCTACGATGTTTCCTCTGCGGACAGAACTTATTCCTATTTCGTTTACTCCTCTTTTTGAAGAGCCATTGCGGCCGACATTGGTCTCGAGCGTTGGTCTCGCTTCCTTTGCGGCGTTGGCGAGAAGAAGAGCTGTTCCGCTCGGGGCGTCAACCTTTCTTACGTGATGGGTTTCTATAATTTCAACATCTGCATCCGGAAATTTGGAAACGGTTTGCCTGACCAGATCCGCAAGGAGTGCGACTCCGAGCGACATATTGCCGGAGTAGAATAGGGGAATCTCTTTTGACGCTTCCTTGATAAGATTTCTCTGTTCATCGCTTTGACCTGTGGTTGCGATGAGAAGCGGAATCTTGTTAGCGAGTCCAAATTCGAGAAGAGCCTCAGTTCCCGCAGCGTTTGAAAAATCTATAACGATATATTCACCGGCATTTCCATTATCATTCCAAGTTGCGGAGACATCGCTCAGGCTCTTATATATCGATTCGCCATCGGAATCATGGTCGACAAGCGCAGCGATTTCCATATCTGGAGCGTCTTCTACTTTTTTTGTTAGAAGTCTTCCCATATATCCGAGTGCACCGTTAATTATGACATTCATATGCTACCTCGCTTAGCACATTAACACTTTACGTTTACGCCGGCTTCTTTCATCGCGTTAAGGAGCAGAGCTTCGTGCTGCGGCTCAATCGGGAATAGCGGTGAACGAAGGTTGTTTCCGCAGAAGCCCAGATGTGACATTGCGCATTTTACCGGTATTGGATTGGTTTCGCAGAAAAGTGCTTTGACCAGATTTACGTATTTTAGCTGCAGTTCGCATGCCTTTTCGAGATCTCCGTTTATGTATGCGTGAACCATCTCATGCGTTTCGCGTGGAAGCACATTGGAAAGAACGGATACTACGCCGAGAGCTCCAATTGAAAGAAGGGGAACGATTTGATCGTCGTTTCCGGAGTATAAATCAAGCGAGTCGCCAACTTTTGCTTTGGTTTCTACTATCTTGGCGATATCGCTGTTGGCTTCTTTGATGGCCACGATATTGTCATGCTTTCCGAGTTCAACATAGGTGTCGGGTTCTATGTTGATACCTGTGCGGGAGGGCACGTTGTAGAGAACTACGGGCACCGAAAGAGCATCGGCATATTCGTAGAACATTTTTACGAGGCCGCCCTGCGTGGTTTTGTTGTAATAGGGGGTTACAAGAAGTACTGCGTCGGCACCTGCGTCCGCTGCAGCCTTGGAGAGGTCTATGCCGTATGCGGTATCATTGCTTCCGGTTCCGGCAATCCAAGGGATTCGGCCGTTTATTCTCTTTCCGGCAAATTCCATAACGGCTCTATGCTCTTCGTCAGAGAGGGTTGCACCTTCTCCCGTGGTACCGGCAATTACGAGGGCATCTATCTGTTCGTCGATTTGCCAGTCGATAAGATTTCCAAATTCATCGTAGTTTACGGTTCCGTCTCCGTTCATCGGAGTAACAAGCGCAGTTGCTGCGCCTACAAATAAGTGATTCGCCATTTTTTCCTCCTTTTCGTTGGCGAGCCACACCTTGATGTTAAAAAAGTGACCGACATGGAGCCGGTCACTTGATAAGCATACGTAAACCAAGAGGTTGTCTCGGTTTTCGTCTCATCAAGGATAGCGCTCCGCAAATTCTTTTTTCTTTGCGACAGTCGCATGGATATTATCCATACGCCCGGCGACAGACATATTGCAGCATGCCTGCACCTCGGCGCCCATCCCTTTCGCCCATACGCTCTGCAAAGCCTTACGTGGGGTACTCCTGATGAGGCGCATCCTCTATCTCGATTAGGACTGATGATACACCGTATTAAAGCGCGTGTCAATCATTATATAGTGAGTCATTATATAAAAGAAAAACCCGAGATGATTTCTCTCGGGCGGGCTCGATTCCATGAGGCTTATTAAACGGCGAACGAGGTGCTTGGGTTTAATGCGTCCTCAAGGCGTTTTTGGTATGCGTATTCCATTACGTCTTCGTAAATAACGTGAGGATTTTCAATTCCGAGAATTCCGAGGACGTATTTTGTGAATCCCGGATTCATTATCAGAAGAGGACCGTTCAAATAGGTGCCCATAAAATTATTCACTCTTATTCCTTCATCGATAGAGCTATTCTCTTGGTCTCGCTCCTTGATGGTTTTGAAGAGGTGTGCGTCATCCGAGATGCCGTGGAGTTTTGTGAACTGCGATTTAAATCCAACAATTGGAATCTCGCCTGCACCGAATTTGTCGTCGACAAATACTCCGTGGTACATGGAATTATATCTGTTCACCATATCTCTCTTTGCGTATCCGCGGTAAATGCCGAGAGTCTCTATATGCTCTCCGGAATCCTTTTCTATATAATCGCCCATTATCTCAAATGCGTTTCCGGTAAAGAGGGCAGGGCGGCCGGTCTCAAGATAATCTGAGAATGCATCTCTATATGGTTTTAGAAGCGATATTGCGAGCTCCTGATATTTCTCCGGCATCGCGCCCATGAAAACGAAGTCTGCATTACCGGAAGCAAATGCCGGCTTTTCGTTAAGGTGCGTTTCGATTATATTTATGGAGTCCGGATAGCTTCTGTACAGAACCTGCGGATTAAAAGCATCTCCATAGAGGTTTGCGACTTCAGGATACAGGACTTCTATATTAATCATGTGCCGCGCCTCCTTCCAAGGCCTTTTTAATAATCTCTCGGGCTCTAGTATTGGTCGAAACCTGATAATTATCGTAGAGAAGATAGATGGCAGTTCCGCGTTTGAAACTTAAGTGCTTGTCGATTTCTTCTATGCTTCCGAGCTGGACCATTTTTTCTTTCGGAACGCCGGCAAAGAGGAATCTCAAATAGAATTCCTGCGGCCTCTTTCCAACGATTATTATTTTGTTTACTGACGGATTGTTGAAGTATTCAAAATCCGTCTCATACATATACGCGTTATTATCGATGGTATGAGGATCCTCTATGAATAATACGATTTCCTTTTCCTTTGGTCTGCTCGTGATGTAATCAAAGATTGCGGAGCAGGCAGGGGCAATTAGGCTCTTGGTCATATTGGACGTGAATTCAACTCCGTCTATTTCATCTGTCATATATCTGCTTTCGACTACATGGAGGTCTTCGAATGCGGATTTGATTTTCTCTATGTCGAGCCCGTATTCAACAAAGAGTGAAATCGCAGCAAGCTGATCATAAGTGTTGAAGATTCCGTCGGAAACCATGTGGAATTCGTGCGAAGTACCTTTGCAATTTATTCGTATAATTCTTTTCTCGTAATCCATATCGGTGAGAACGTAGTCGGCCTCGGGCGATGTGAATCCGCATTTATCGCAATGCGCATAACCGATGTGGTCATAGCGCGTATAGTCGTAGGTCAGAGGACTATTGCATATGGGACAAACCTTAGCATCGTTTACCAAACTCTTTTTCAGAACGTCAAACGGTTGCTTGGCGATGCTATAGTATGCGCGAGGATTTTCCTTCTTTAGGCTTGAACTAATCAAATCGTCGGCATTAAGAATCATCTTAACGCCATTAGGAAGATTGTTGTTAACAAAATCAAAGATATAGTAGGGGTGGGCGTTTCTCATCATTGAGTCGCGTGTAAACTGTGTGCATACGAGGTAGTCGGGAGTGATTCGGCTATAGATTCTCTTGGAACTCTTTTCATCGACCTCTACTACGGCAACCTGCGCACGCGATCTGTTTGATAGGGTTGAGTTCTCTGAAAGGATGGAAGCGACACCGGGTTCCATATTGGAACCCCAGCGATTGCTTATAACTGTATATCCGGCATGTTGAAATACATCAGACAGCATATTGCTTAAGGTGGTTTTGCCGTTGGTTCCGGTGACAGCTATTACGAGATTTGGCCTTGCGGCGCGCGAAAGAAAATAGGGACAGATTTTGAGAGCAAGCTGTCCCGGAAAATGACTTCCTTCGGAATGTGTTATCGGTTTAAGGATTGTTATTGCCAGCTTCGCCATCTTGGCGGCGACAAGCGCAACAAAGAATCTAAGCATATCTATGTCCCTTTGGTCAGGATATTATTTTTTAGGGAAGAACACTCTTATATGGCTTCCCGAACCTTCTTGACTCGAGATTTCAATCTTGGCATCTGCCATCTCCCTAAGACGAAGAAGTATATTCATCATTCCGGATGATTTGTGTCTGTCAGAACCGTTTCCGGTTAAATCTGTAAGCTGCGATTTATCCGGTTTTTTGATTACGATTGGATTACCATCGGCATCTTTTAAATCGAGAGCCTCCATGACGGTCCTGATGAGGCTGATGTTAATCTGGTTCATATCCTCGGAGGCCACACCTGAAATAGTGGCATCGACGTACGGACCAAAGACTCGACTTGCGGACTCGGCATTGAATCCGAGACCGTCGTCGTTAACTTCTACAACATTGAATCCAACCAGTTCATAGCTGGTAAGCCATACGGTTCCTCCACCAACCTTTTTGCTAACGCCGTGCTTGATTGCGTTTTCGACAAGCGGCTGAATCGAAAGTGGCGGTACGAGGAAGTCTGATTCCTGAATATCGTATTCTACTGCAAGCCTGTCACCGTATCTTACTTTTTCTATTTCTACATAACTTTGAATATGCTTAACTTCGGATTCGAATTTGATCCCGTCAGGGTTTGTCAGGTTATCGACGTTTGCCCTGAGATAATTGGAGAAGTTGTAGACCATGTCGTAGGCGACATCGGGATCAACTTTGATTAGTGTTCTTATTGACGACAGGGTATTGAACATGAAATGGGGCTGAATCTGTCCCATCATAAGTTCTAACTGGCTGTTGTGGAGTTGCTTAGTTACATTGGTTCTGTCCTGAACGACGAGGAATGTTCTCCAGAGAACAAATCCAAAATAGATAAGGGAATAAGCAGTCATTCCGAACATGAAGAAATTGCTCCATTCAGTCCAAAGCTTGTCGCTGCTGAAAATTGATTCGAGAATACCGAGCGTTGGGAAGATGAGGGATGAGAAAAATTCGGCGCGGTCGAGAAGTCTGTCGTTTTTACTTTGGCGTTTTGATTCCTTGCCCCAGCCATTTTTGAAAAGGGAGTACGAAGTTAGAAGCATGGCAAGTATACTGAGGATATATGCAAACGGAGTAATGTATTCTACGCTGTAATCAATAAAGAAACAGGATAGAACAATTAATAGATCGCATATAAGACAGTATCTGAAGCCGAATAACGCTATACTCTTGAATGTATTGTTTCTGTAGTAAGAGTATAAGAACACAAACGGCGCTACAAGCATGAGGCACATAAGGGATAGCCAGTAAACATATGTTGCATGATTTGGGAAGACTGACATTTTGTCGCGGTTAATCATCCAAATACCAAAGCAGAAGAAAGCCATTCCCATTGCGGTATTAGTGCTCTGTTTGGTATGCCCTTTGTAGATTAAACTCACAATGAGGAGGAGCGCGCCGATTACGGTCACTATGTTTCCAAGAACCATGCCCGTGAAGCCGCGAGATCTTATAAAGTGCACAAGTGAATTTCTTGTTCCGTAATAGAATTCTCCCACGTAGTTTGAGAATTTGAAGAGTCGCTCGGAGGTGTTGTAGAAACTGATTTCTATGGGTTTACCCGCATACTCGGGTTTCATGTCTATCAGACACCATTCGTCACTTACGAGATTTCCAAAACCGTTCCAATCGCTTGAGGGGAATGAAAAAACTTCTTCGCCGTCAACCTTGACCTTTAGCATTAGGTGAAAGTTCCTCGATATGATTGCCATGCTCTCAGGAATTTCGTCGGGGAGGGTATTTTTGAATACTGCGGTTTCTTTTCCGTGAATTGTTATCTTGGTAGGAAGAACTACGTTTTCCGTAGTTTGGGATATTAAACTTTCGCCGGAGCCGGTATAAGTATAGGTGGTGAGGGACCAACCTTGATCAAAGGATACGTGGCGCTCGTTGTACTCTATATTGGTATGGTCTCCGCTAATCAAAAAATAGCCAGCAACCGCCAAGGCAAGCGTAAATATAATTGCAATCCATATTAGAGTAAATTTTCTTTTGGTTAGATTCATGAGAATATGTTAACACAATTGTAACTCTCATTCAAACTGAAAATTCAATGGTTACAATGTTTTCAATATTCCCTCGTGAAGCATGGGCATAATTGTTTCGTCAACCATGCGGTCGATATCTTCTTCGCTCATTTCTTCGAGAATTGCACGTATGCCAAGAAAACTGGAGATTCCCATAAGGGCATAAGACAGGGTTGTCAAATCGTTGCTTTTTAATTCAGCTTGATCATTAAGAAGACCATTGGCATAGCCCTCGGCAAAGGAGGCATAATAATTCCTAAAAAGTTCCCTATCTACGGAGAGACTACCCCAAATAATGCTGTAGAAGGTCGGATCTTCAACAGCCATTTTGATATAGGACTTAATTCCGGTACGCTCGCGTTCTTCCCGCGTTTGGCAGTTGGCGATATCTGTTGATATTCTGCGCTTGATACGCTTGCCGTAGGACTCAACCAGGTATCTGAACACGTCCGTCTTGGTCTCAAAATAGATGTAGAAGGTACCAACGGCTGTATTGGCTTCGCGGCAGATATCCGAGATGGAAACACCGGAAAAACCAGATTTGGCAAACAACTTTTCCGCCGAATCGACAAGGGTGTTGAATTTATCCCAACCATGCTTGGTCTTGGGGAGATATACGCCCTGGAGGCTTGATTTTTGAACGTTTTCAGACATTTTAAGGCCCTTGAGACTGTGATTTAAGCAATTCAAAAAATGATTAACAATTAGCAAGTATACTTGTGTTACGTGCAAAAAGTCAAGAGGCCGGAGTAAATTGTTAGAAAAATTTGAATATTATCAACAATCACGTTGACATGCTGCACGGGGTGGTCTATAATGACAATATGAACATTGTTCATATTTTGGATATGAACAATGTTCAGGCGACAAAATGGTTTTAAATACCGCTGAAGTATTACTAAAGTGTTAAAGAACAATGGAGGAAACTAAGATGAGATTGGAAAACAAAGTTGCAATCATTACAGGTGCGGCAAAGGGTCTTGGCGGAGCTATGGCTCAGCTTTTTGCAAGTGAAGGTGCCAAGGTTATTGCCGCGGACATGATGGAACTCACATATTCTGATGATAACGTGGAGTACTATGAGCTTAACGTAACAGACGGAGAAGCATGCAAGGCGCTTACTGATTATGCGCTTGAGAAATATGGCAAGATTGACATTCTCATAAACAACGCAGGTATCACGAGAGATGCACTCACAACCAAGATGACAGATGAGATGTGGGACCTGGTTCTCGACGTAAACCTGAAGGGTGTATTCAATCTTACTCGCTATGTAGGACCTGCGATGGAAGCAGGCGGCGGCGGAAGCATCGTTAGCATTTCATCCGTTGTAGGTGAATACGGTAACATCGGTCAGATCAACTATTCGGCTGCAAAGGCAGGAATCATCGGAATGACCAAGACCTGGGCAAAGGAATTTGCTCGTAAGGGAGTTCCCGTAAGAGTTAACTGCATTGCTCCTGAATACACAATGACAGATATCCTCAAGACAGTTCCGCAGGAACTTCTCGACAAGTTCGCTGCTATGACGATGCTTGGTCGTCTCGGTCAGCCTGAAGAGATAGCAAAGGCTGCGCTCTTCCTCGCAAGTGACGACGCATCATATATCACGGGACACACGCTTTCCGTAAATGGTGGAATGAGACTCTAATTTAATAAATCAACTAATGCTTTTGATATCAGTCTGGAGGTAACTATGGACCATGTTGGAATAGTCGGAACCGGAATATATCTTCCGGAATACGTGATGACGGCAAAAGAGGTCTCCGATGCCACGGGTGGCAAATGGAGCGAGGAGGCCGTCTATCAAAAACTTGGGATTAGGCAAAAATATATTCCGGGACCGGATGACGGTACCCAGGAAATGGGTGCAAGGGCCGCTCTTAAATGTCTCGAGAATACTGGCGTGGACCCACTAGACATAGATCTTATTCTGTGCATAGGAGAAGAGTGGAAAGAGTATCCTTTGACGACATCCGCTCTATATATCCAGGATCGCATCGGTGCGGTAAATGCATGGGGCATAGATGTTCAGAACAGATGCTGCACATGCGTTGCGGCAATGGAAATCGGAAAGAATATGATTCTGGCCGATCCGAGAATCAACACCGTCATGGTCGTAGGCGGATACAGAAACGGCGACTTCGTTGACTTTACAGACAACGATATGTCGATGATGTATAACCTCGGCGCAGGCGGCGGAGCACTCATTCTAAAGAGAAACCTCGGAAAGAATGTATTGCTCGGAAGCAGGAATATGTCCGATGGTTCTCTTTCGAGAACTGCAGGTGTTGAGATCGGCGGAATAGCCAATCCTTTTACTTCGGAAAATGTTGAAGAGGGATATCATTCACTTAGACTTCTCGATGCAAAGAAGATGAAGGATAGACTTAACGAAGTATCGATGCCAAACTGGTATCGCTGCATCGACGAGAGTCTGGAGCAGGCGGGACTTACGAGAGCGGATATTGATTATCTGGATATCCTGCACATCAAACGTTCCGGCCATATGGGAATGCTTAACGATCTTGGCCTTACAGAAGATAACACCGTTTATCTCGAGGACTACGGTCATATAGGTCAGATAGATCAGATCCTATCTTTGGAACTCGGACTCGCGGAAGGCAAGATCAAAGAAGGTAGCATCGTATGCATGATAGCTGCCGGAATAGGATATGCTTGGGCGGCCAATATCATCCGTTGGGGGGAAGCTAAATGTTAACCACTCTTGTTTCAATGCTATGTAGCTCTATACTGGCAATATGCATTACCTGCCTTTCGGCATTTGCGGTTACCCTTATATTCAAAACGTCGACAACGACAAACTTTGCTCAAGGATCAATCGCAACACTGGGATGCTACTTTACTGCGGCGCTGTTTGGCAAGATGGGACTTCCGGTTTATCTAGGTGTATTCCCGGGCATACTTCTTGGGATACTATTCGGACTATTCGTGGACGTAGTTATCTTTAGACACGGAAGAAATGTCCTGCCCGTAGGTAAGCAGATTATAACAATGGGTCTGGTTTCCATTATCTTCGGAGGGATTCCACTCATATTCGGAAACCCGGAGACAATTCCTTTTGAACCATTTTACAATGCGGTCAAAGCGGGAGAATCGCCGAATATAATTATTCCGTTCGGTCAGGGATCTCTCGTAATAACAAAGCATTCGCTCGTGAGCCTTGCGATAACAGTCGTTGTACTTGCCGTCCTGTTCTCGCTTATCAAGTTTAGCAAATGGGGACTTGCGGTAAGAACTACGGCGTCGAGTGAATCGACAGCGGAACTCATGGGAATAAACACTCATGTTATTACAGCGGCATCATGGGGAATTGCAGGTGCCATAGGTGTTCTCGCGGCAGTCATGTATGCGGGAAGCGGAGTCAAGATTGGCGTAAGCCTTATGACCACCATTCAGGTAAATGCATTCCTTGCGGGGATCTTGGGAGGATTCTCCACATTCTACGGGCCTGTAATAGGTGCGGTATGCATCCAGGTTGCTGCGACTTGCGTAGGATTCCTGGCGGCCTTCCCGGGGATGTCCGGAATCACGCGTTGGAATATGGTTATAGTTTATGCACTGATGCTTCTGGTAATACTCATTAAGCCGCAAGGTCTTATGGGTAAGCCAATAGTCAAGAAAGTATAGAGGGCAATTATGAAAAGCGATAAGCAGAACATAACCTCCATATTAAATAAACCTATTGCACAGATCGCGGTATTTTGTGTGGTGATGATAGTGCTTCAGCTCCTAGCCGGTGCCGGCATTGTTTCGAATTCCGTGATCTATGCATTAGGTAACACACTGATTTATGCGATAGTGGCAATAGGCTTCTGCCTCCTTCTTGGATATGCAGGACTTGCTTCACTTGGAACGGCAGGATTTATAGGAGTGGGGACTTATATAGCATACTATATGATGGAACAGCTTAAGCTTCCATTTATTGCGGCGCTTCTTGCTACAATCATCGTATCGATAATCTTGGGTGTCGTTGTAGGATTTATTTCGCTCAGAATAGAAGGTATCTATCTTGCGATAATGACACTCGGTCTTTCTGAAACAATCAGAAATCTTCTGATTGCGCTTAAACCAACTATTAAAGTTGAAATCGACAAGATAAAACTCTTTGGCGTCAAGGTTGGCGACACAGGAAGCTACTATCTGATACTTGCAATTTTTGCTATTCTGATGGTGCTCGTTGCGAATCTGATTAACAGTCCTACGGGTAGGGCTGTAATCGCCATGAAGAATTCGACATCAGCTGCTCAGGCGATGGGTATATCGCTCATGAAGTATAGACTGCTCGCATTTGTTATAGCGACTGTATTTGCGTCAATCGGCGGTGTCCTCTATATGTTCCACGTGAGAACTATTACGACGGCAACATCGTCACTTCTTACGCTTACCACATCGCTTAATATACTCGGCGCAGTTATCATCGGCGGAGCAAAGAGTCTATGGGGAACAACGTTCGGAGTATTCATCATCTATGGAATACAATCCATCTTTCTCAGCAAGATTGATTTCTTTAACAAGAACCCGGCATTTATAATGATTGTAACGGGAATCCTCATAATACTTGTCGTTATGTTCTTCCCCGGTGGTTTTGCTCAGATAGTTGCAGAGGCCAAGATGAAAATAAAGGGAAAGAGAATGGAAGCGGCAGCAAAGAAATTGGCAGTTAAGGAGGGTGAATAAATGGCTAACACAATCCTTAATGTAAAAGATCTCTGCATGTATTTTGGTGGAGTAAAGGCCGTCGATGGGCTTTCCTTCGATGTAAAAGAAGGAGAGATCTTTGGTCTTATTGGACCGAACGGCACAGGCAAGACTACGGTTTTTAATTGCATAACGCAATTCTATAAGCCAACATCGGGAGAGATTACATTTGAAGGAAGAGATGGAAAAGAAATTCTTCTCAACAAAGAAAAGGTTCACGACGTCATTCGTCTTGGAATCATAAGAACTTTCCAGAATGTAGAGGTAATCAAGGAACTCACGGTGCTGGAAAACCTTCTTATTGCGGGTCATACGCTTTATAAATGTCCAATAGCGGGACAGGCGTTCCATATCCCAAAACTCAAAAAGGAAGAGATGGAAATAGCGGAGAAGGTTGACAAGGTCCTTAGTTTCATGGGTCTCATCGAGTATAAGTACAGGTATGCTTTTGGTCTTCCGTATGGAATCCTAAAGAAGATTGAAATAGCAAGAACTCTCATGTGCGAGCCGAAACTGATTATCCTTGACGAGCCTGCGGCGGGACTCAACGACACAGAGACAGCAGAACTCGCAAAGTTAATCAGGGATATACGCGAAGAATATAAATGTGCTATTCTCTTGGTAGAGCATGATATGGGGCTTGTAATGGATGTATGCGACAGAATCTGTGCCATATCGTTCGGAAAGCTTCTTGGCATGGGAACTCCTGAAGAGATTCAGGAGAATGAGGCTGTGCGTGATGCATATCTCGGAAGTCGAAAGGAGGGATAGAAATGGCATTACTGGAAATCAAAGATTTAACAGTCAGCTATGGACCCCTCAAGGCAGTACGCAATGTAAATATTGACGTAGAACAGGGACAGATAGTTGCGCTCCTCGGTGCGAACGGTGCCGGAAAGAGTTCGACGCTAAAAGCTGTATGCGGAGTAGCACCAAGAAGTGGCGGACACATAAGTCTTGACGGAAAAGAATTAAGCAAGAAGCCTTATGAAATTGCAAAGCAGGGGATTGCGATGTCTCCCGAGGGAAGGCAGATCTTCTATGGACTGACCGTGGAAGAAAACCTTCGTGCAGGTGCTTATGTAATAAAGTCCAAGAGTGCCATGCAGGAGAACATGGAAAAAATCTATGACATGTTTCCCGTGCTTCGCGAAAGAAAGAAGCAGCAGGCGAGCACGCTTTCCGGAGGCGAACAACAAATGCTTGCAATCGGAAGAGCGCTCATGTCATCTCCAAAGGTGCTGCTTCTTGATGAACCTTCACTCGGACTTGCTCCATTAATAATCGAGAGCATTTTTGAGACCCTCAAGAAGATAAGAGAAGAGGGGACGACAATTCTAATCGTTGAGCAAAACGCGCTTATGACGCTTGAGATTGCGGACTATGCGTATGTGCTCGAACTCGGAGAGGTAAGCATGCAGGGACCTGCATCGGAGCTCATACATGAGGAGAGCTTGATAGAAGCTTATCTCGGAGGCAAGAAGTAATACATAAGTAAGTAATGTTTAACAAAGGTAATTAATCGCGAAAGCGATCTAGTTAGATAATTAAGGAGGAAATGTTATGAAAAGAAAAGTATTGGCAATGATTCTCATCTTTGTGCTGGTACTATCGCTTGCTGCTTGCGGTAAGAAGGAAGAACCAAAGCAGGAAGATCCGAAACCGGCAGAGGAACAGCAGGAAGAAGCAGAAGAGCCGGAAGAAACTGAGGAGCCGGAAGAACCTGCAGCAGAAGCTCAGGGTGTAACCGATGACAAGATTCTGGTAGGAAACACAGCAGCTACATCCGGCGCATTCGCGGCAGTAGGTGTACCGTTCAACGCAGGTCTTGAAGCGGCACTTAAGGTTTACAACGATGCCGGCGGATTTAACGGCAAGAAGGTTGAACTAGTTCACTATGATGACGGATTTGATGCTGCTCAGGGTCTCACCTATACCAAGACATTGGTAGAGGATGACAAGGTATTTGCACTCGTTGGACATTTTGGAACCAACACGGTTGGCGCTACGCTTGACTACCTCAAGGAGAAGGGCGTTCCGATGACTTATGCCGCAACAGGTATTTCCGCTCTCTATCAGGAAGGCGCAACAGGAAAGGATGCTTGCATATTCCCGGTTCAGCCGATTTTCGATGCAGAAGGTCGTGTGCTTCTTGCAAGAGCAGTTGCAAAGGGAGACGTTGGTCTTGGCGGAACCAAGATCGGTGTAATCGCTACTACAGACGATGCAGGAAACGGTATACTTACAGGTATTAAGCGTCAGGCTCAAGAAGGAACTTTCGACATCACTTATCAGGAAGTTGATCCTGCAGCTACAGACTACACTGCAGCTCTTACAATCATTAAGAATGCAGGTTGCGATGTTGTTATCGCT
Source organism: Bacillota bacterium (assembly GCA_017612585.1). Taxonomy (GTDB): domain Bacteria; phylum Bacillota; class Clostridia; order Peptostreptococcales; family Anaerovoracaceae; genus Eubacterium_B. The sequence goes on from JAGAFN010000019.1 coordinate 19,927, forward strand.
GCAATGAATCAGGCGCCATTCGCAACAGTAATGACTTCTATGCGTGACATAGACTACAATGCAAAGGTTATAACATCCTATGTATCAGCATCTGCTACAACACTTGGCGAACTGGTAGCTCAGGGCGCAATAACAGCAGAAAGACCGGTTTACACCACAGCTTGGCTGGATGTAACGACAGAAAAGGGACTCGCTGACTATATGGAATTTGCTGCGGCTCAGCTTGCCTGGGAAGCAGAGAATGGAGTTGCTGAGGCTGATACATATTCAGTTAACTCCTATGCAATGGCAGGCTATGTTGCCGGTAAGCTCTTTGTTCACGGACTTGAGCAGGTTGCTGCACAAGGAATGGATCTCACATGGGAGAACTATATTGCAGCTATGGAAACAGCGCCATTCCCGGTACCGATGGGTGGTGAAATCGACTACGCAAATGGTGACAGACTTGGTATAACAGCACTTGCACTCAATACTATTGGCCTTGAAGCGGATGAAAACGGCCTCTATGCACTGGTTTCCGTTTCGCCGATTATGTCACTTGATGAAGTATGGGCAGCACAGTAAATTTAGTTAATACGCTTAGTTAAAAGCTCGAAAGAGCAAATCGATAAGAAATGTTTTTCAGAGAAAGGAAAGTAAAATGGCAAAGACTATTACTATCCAAGAAGCTCTGACACTCGTTAAGACCGGTGACTATATTGTCACCGGTCTCGGCGCAGCTGAGGGCAGGGAGTTCATGACAAATCTGCATACAATAGCAGATCGGGTCAAAGATGTTACGGTTACAAACTGTCTTCCAATGGGCAATTATGAATTTATGACCAATCCCGAACTTAGGGATAGTTTTATCACTGAGGGTTGGTTCTTTACGCCTGCACTTAGAAAAGCAAGTGAAGCAGGATGCAGGGTAAGCTATATACCAAACCATCTCCATCTGGCGGCATTCAAGCGTAACTGCTATAGAGATGCCGATATCTATGTCGGAATCGCATCTATGCCTGATGAGAATGGTATTCTATCGCTCTCTACGAGCAATACATACGAAAAGCAGGTAATTGAAAAAGCAAAGCTCGTTATTCTTGAAATAAATCCGAACGCACCGAGGACATACGGTGACGTTGAGATGAGCGTAGACGAAGTTGATTATCTGGTAGAAGTTGATTATCCGATTCCGGAAATCCCGGATGCGGAACCGAGCGAAAAGGATGTCGTTATAGGTAATATCATCGCAGATATGATTAATGACGGAGATTGCATCCAGCTCGGTATAGGCGGTATTCCAAACGCAGTTGCAAAGAGTCTTACCGGAAAGAAAGACCTGGGCGTACATACCGAGATGATTACTTCTTCGATGATTACGCTTGCAAAGGCCGGCGTTATCAACGGAAGCAAGAAGCAGATTCACACGGGCAAGATGGTAGCTGCATTCGCAATGGGACCGCGTGAACTCTATGATTATATCGATAACAATCCTGATGTACTCATTATGAATGGTGCGTATGTAAACGATCCTCATACGATCGCGCAGAATGACAATCAGGTATCAATTAACACAACCTTGGAAGTTGATCTAACAGGACAGTGCTGCTCCGAGAGCATAGGATCGCGTCAGTTCTCAGGAACAGGCGGACAGTCCGATACAGCAGTAGGTGCGCAGGACTCCAAGAACGGAAGATCGATCATAGCCCTCTACTCGACGGCAATGGTTAAGAATCCTGCAACCGGAGAGAAAGAAGAAGTATCCAAGATCGTTTGCCAGCTGAAACCTGGCGCTGCAGTATCTCTATCCAGGAACGACGTAGACTGGCTTGTAACCGAATACGGTGCAGTTTCGCTCCGAGGAACGAGCTTGAACGAAAGAGCCGAGAGAATAATCTCAGTCGCTCATCCAAAGTTCAGAGATCAGCTTACGGAAGAAGCCAAAGAACTCGGTTTGATATGGAAATAGCATTTGTGAGGAAGAATAATGGCTGAATTTCTTTTTGACGACAAAAAAGTATATTACGAGGTTCACGGAGACGAGGGCGATGTTCTGATTCTTCTCAATGGAATCATGATGTCAACTGCAAGCTGGACCGCTTTTGTAAAGACTCTTTCGAGAGGAAGAAGGCTGGTTCTGGTTGATTTCTTTGATCAAGGGCAGAGCGCGAGGCTCGAGCCCGGTTACGATCACAAGATTCAGATTGAACTTCTCGAAGGTCTCGCAAAGGAACTAGAGAAGGAACTTGGAATCACGTCGTTCAACCTATCTGGAATATCGTACGGAGGAGAGATTGCTCTTCAATACGCTCTAGCATATCCCAAGAGGGTGAAGAGGCTTATCCTTGCGGATGCCGCAGCGCGTACGTCGCCTTGGCTGAGAAATATCGGAGACGGTTGGAATGCCGTTGCGGAGAAGGGCGATGGAAGAGCTTATTATCTCATCGCAATACCGGTAATATATTCAACGAGATTCTTTGAAGAGAGAGAGGACTGGATGAACAAGAGGGAAGAAACTCTGGTCGAATACTTCTCCGACAAAGAAGTCCTTGCGCGCCTTATGAGGTTAACCGACAGTTCGAGAAACTTTAATGTCGAGGATAGGCTCGGAGAGATCAAATGTCCGACACTCATCATCTCGGCGTCGGAGGATGCGCTTGTTCCGGTGAGCGAGCAGGAAATTCTCCATCGTGGAATCAAGGGAAGCGAGCATGTCACCATCAACGGAAGTGGTCATGCGAGTATGTATGAATTTCCGGAAACCTTCATCGCGCTTCTTGCAGGATTTGCGGATATAGGCGATGATGAGATAACAGTGTAGCGTTTGTTTAATGGAGACATTGTTTAGTAGCATCGTTTAATAGAAGCATTGTTTCATTGAGAAAGGAGCTGATATACGATGGAAAAAAAATATATAGATATTGGACTTGAGAATCTTGCATATCTAGATGAGGGAACGGGTGAAGCGATAATATTTCTCCACGGAAATATGTCATCATCCGTGCATTTTGCTCCGCTGATCGAAAGATTGAAGGGTGAGTATAGATGCATTGCGCCTGACTTAAGAGGTTTCGGCGACAGCACCTATAACAATAGATTTGACAGCTTGGATGAGCTTGCTGAGGATACATCTTTGTTCATGGATAAGCTCGGCATAGAGTCGGCCTATGTAGTTGGATGGTCCACGGGTGGCGGAATCGGGCTTAAGCTCGCGGCGATGTATCCGGAAAAGGTCAAGAAACTCTTCTGCATAGAGGGAACGAGCCACAGAGGGTATCCAATATTCAAGAAGGACGTTGCATTCCAGAGCACCGGAGAGCCTTATGCAAGCAAAGAGGAAATGGCCATGGATATGGTCCAGGTTGCACCGATGCTCCCGGTCTTTGCAAACAAAGATGCGCTTACAATGGCGAATATTTGGAAGGCATCGATTTATCTTGTGAACGAACCGACGCCGGAAGAATCCACACTCTGGATTTCCGAGACGCTCAAGCAGAGAAACCTTATAGATGTTGACTGGAGCCTTGCGGTTCTCAATATGTCCGATGTTCCGAGTCCATATGCTCCTGGCGACGGAAGCATAAAAGATATTAAATGCCCGGTGGCATTCACCAGCGGCGATAAGGATATCGTCGTACCGCGTGCAATGGTAGAGGATAATGCCAATGCGCTCGGAGACCTTGCGACACTTATTCTATATGAAAACTGTGCGCATTCACCACTTGTTGATTGCCTTGACCTCCTTAGTAGTGATATATCGAGTTTCCTTAACTAATTCTAAGTGGTGTCATTAAAAAAGAGCTGTACGCGGTTTGTGTACAGCTCTTTTGTTATTTCAATGATTGTGTTCATGGGTTTTGCGATATTGGTGCGACTTTATTGAGCCGTCAGTGCGACTTGCTATTATTCTTCTTTTCTTTTTTGTTGCCGTTTAGAATCTTCTTAAACTCCTCGATTTCAGGAGTGATATTGGCGCAGCTCATGAAGCAGATAACCTGACCTCTGTGCTTTAGCAGTTTGCTTAAGGTTTCGCTACTTATCTTATCGCTGTTTTTAATTTTTTCGATTAGGACATCGCTCGTGACACCGGGATAGTCCTCGGGATTCTCTCTGTCGCATTTTATATCCATGATATACGAATAGTCGAAACCGTCAAAGACTTCGGCAAACGAATCCATAAAATCCTTTGTTCTTGAATATGTATTCGGAAGGAAAACAGCGATGATGCCGCGGTCCGGATACTTTTGCATAGCGGCGTCGAGGGTGGCACCGATTTCCGTTGGATGATGAGCATAGTCATCGATTATGATAGTTTTTCCGATTTTTGTTTCGTTGAAGCGTCTTGCTGCGCCGGAGAATGTGATGAGCTTATCTTTTACAATTTCTTTGTCAACGTTATAGATGATTGAAACCATGATGGCGGCGAGGCTGTCAAGCACCATATGTTTTCCAAAGACATTGAGCGCAAAGGTGTCATAGAATTCGCCTTTGAAATATGCATCAAAGGTCGTGCCTTCGTTTGAGTACTGAACGTTCTTTGCTACGAGGTCGTTCTTTTCATTGAGGCCGTAGTAGAAGATCTGCTTATCACTCTTGATTTTTCTTACGTTCTCATCGTCACCGCAGAAGATGAGATATTCGTGTGTCTGATTGGCGAGCAGATTGAAATTATAGATAATATCGTCGAGATCCTTATAGCATTCGGTATGCTCGAGCTCGATATTGGTGATTACGAGTGTCTCTGGATAGTATTCCAGGAAATGCTTATTATACTCGCATGACTCGAGGACGAACATTTTGTTCTTTGGGTTAGCGTGTCCACGGCCATCACCGACAAAATAGTCGCAGCCATATGCCTCGTCCATGATATTGGAAATCATAAGGCTCGTCGTGGTCTTTCCGTGGGTTCCTGCGACTGAAATAGTTTCAAAGCGGGTGGTGAGGGAACCGATGAGGTCTTGGTATCTGATTAGCTTAAGACCGAGTTCCCTCATTCTTATTATCTCGGGGTGACCGTCCTTGATGGCATTTGAATAGCAAACCATAAAATCACGGTCAGGAGTAAAGCTCGCATCGTGATGAATCTTGATGCCGCGCTTTTCGAGGCCGTCTAGTGTAAACTTATACTCGCAGCTGTCGTCATAACCGACAACGGTGTTTCCGAGGTCATATAGGATTCCGGCAAGGGCGCTCATTCCGGCGCCTTTGATACCTAAAAGATAGTATTTCATTTAGTTAACTTCCTGTTTTCTATTTTTATGTCTATGCGACGTTTGGCGCAGCGTATATGCGCAATTGGCACCATGCGCATTTACAACATAGCATTATAGCATATTTGAGCTAATTAGTCCTAATTTAATAAGGATTGGGAAAGCCGGTCAGCAAGTGGTCCGCGGGCTGGGCTTAACTTCTGGCTACAAGCGCTATAGGCTTAATAACCGGCGGCTAGCTCGTCTGCGAGTGCGGAAAGCTGGATTCGGTTCTCATCGGTGAGGGCAGAAAGAATCGTAACGCTATTTTCCGTGAATGTGATTTCCTTAAGTCCTTCGAGCTTTGCTTTCATAGCTTTTATTGCCATTGGCGCCCAGGAACCGTTTTCGATAAGTGCAACGGTGCGCTTCTGATAGTTTCTCTCGCAGAGCATATCAAGGAATTCCCTCATGCATGGGAATACGTCAGCATTATACGTAGTCGTAGCTAGGACGAGTTTATCGTATCTAAATGCGTCCTCGATGCATTCGTGAATATCATCGCGAGCGAGGTCGTTAAGCGCAACCTTTGGAACTCCGCGGTTATTCAGGTCTTCCGCAAGAAGTTCTGCAGCATTTTTGGTGTTTCCGTAAACTGACGCATAGCAAATGCATACCCCATCAGTCTCGGGTAGGTAGGAAGACCAAGTATCATATAGGCCCATGTAATAATCGAGGTTTTTGTCTAGAACAGGACCGTGAAGTGGGCAGATAATCTGCACATCGAGCGTAGCAGCTTTCTTGAGAACCATCTGAACCTGCGCGCCGTACTTTCCTATGATTCCGAAATAATACCTTCTGGCTTCGCATGCCCACCCTTCAGGATCTTCCGTGTCGAGCGCGCCGAACTTGCCAAAGCCGTCAGCGGAGAAAAGAATCTTATCCTTTGCGTCATAGGTCATCATAACCTCGGGCCAGTGAACCATTGGAGCAAAAATGAAGCTGAGTTCATGCTTTCCGAGGATTAATGTTTCGCCGTTTTCCACTTCTAGCTTATTCTCAATTGCGAGGTTGGGGAAGAACTGCGAAATCATATTGAATGTCTTCTTGTTTCCGATAATTGCAGTTCCAGGATATATATTTAGAAATGCTTCTATGGAAGCGGAATGGTCGGGTTCCATATGGTGAATGATTAGATAATCCGGGTTGCGGCCTGCGAGCGCTTCTTGAACATTGGAAATCCACTCGTCAGTCTTATGCTGATCGATTGTATCCATGATGGCAATCTTCTCATCAATGATGATATATGAGTTATATGACATCCCAAGAGGCACCTCAAAATGCCCCTCAAATAAATCTATATCGTGGTCATTTGCGCCTATATAAAGGACAGAATCGGTAACTTTGTTCATTGGATTTCCTTTCTGTAAAGAATGTTGTGTTTATGGGGAGTTCCACTTGTTTGCAGTATATGTGGAATTCCCCGAACAAAATGATATCACGGGGGTATTGTTTTTGCTATAGTTTTTGCTTCACAACTATATCGATTTTCTTGTCAATATAGATCAAAAACTGTGGCAAAAGGCGTTTTTTATCAAAACACCTGTGTCAATCAGGTATTTTTGCATTATGCCACAGGTTTCTTGCTGATATTGACCAAAAGCTGTGGCAAAAGGCGTTTTTGATGAATAAATATCGAAATATCTGTTGACATTCGCTGGAAAAGTGGTACATTATAGATAGCAATTAGCACTCTTGTGAGAAGAGTGCTAATAAAATGCGCGAAGTCCAAATGCTTAAGGCAGACATACAAAGCTTACTAACAGGAAACGCTACAGTCGCAACCATAGAGGTAATCATGGAATTAACAGAACGAAAACTAAAGATTCTTCAGGCCATAATAAGCGATTATGTCAAGACGGCGGAGCCGGTGGGATCGAGAACGCTGTCCAAGCGCCTCGACATGGACATAAGCCCGGCTACCATCAGAAACGAGATGAGCGACCTTGAGGAGATGGGCTATCTCACGCATCCTCATACGTCGGCAGGAAGAGTTCCCTCTGACAAAGCATACAGGCTCTACGTAAATCAGCTGATGGAAAAACCGGAACTTTCGATAGAGGCAAAGAGAAGCATAGCAAACGAACTTCAGGCGGACATAAACGAGTTTGAAAGAACGATAAGGCATGCGGCGAGGATACTTTCGAGGATTACAAATCTTACGTCGTTCGCTGTGACACCGACGAGAAACGACGAGACGCTAAAATTCATCAATCTTCTTCCGGTGGATGACAATACCGTGGTTCTCATGATAGTTTCGGAGAGCGGAGAAATTTCGAACACGGCACTAAAACTCAAACGCAAGTGCAAGCCTGAAAATCTGCAGCTCCTCGCAAAGAGCATGACATATAACTATCGTGGAAAGACGATTACGGAAGTTCTTCGAGGAGACATAATTGAGAGCTTTGAGCATAACGCGGAAGCCATGAGTACGCTATCGCAGGACATAATGCCGGACTTTATGAAGACGCTCGAAGAGATGCTGAATGTACAGCTCTATATGGACGGACTCACAAATATATTTGATCTTCCGGAGTATAGCGATATAGAAAGCGCCAAGAGTTTCATGACGCTCCTCGATCAAAAAGAAGACTTCCTACAGAAGGTTGTGGGAAGAGACGACGGAGTAATCGTTACGATAGGCGACGAAAATATGGACGAGCAAATGGCTGACTATTCGGTGATAACCGCGACATATTCAGTCGATGGAAAGACGGTCGGAAAGATCGGCGTCATAGGACCGAAGAGAATGAAATACGGCGAGGTAACATCTGTCATGGAGTATCTCACCGAGAATCTGAACAATAGCTTTAAGCTTGAAGATAGAGAAATAAAAAAGTTAGAGGGCGGAGGAAATAATGATGATGAATGACGAAATAAAAAATGAAGGCGTTGAGATTCCAATAGAGGACGGAACAGAAGAAGTCGCGGGTGAAGTTGCGGGCTCTGCCGAGGAAACTGTTGATGCAGCGGGTGAAGCCGCAGAAGTTGCGGGCTCTGCCGAGGAAACTGTTGATGCAGCGGGTGAAGCCGCAGAAGATGCGGCGGATGCAGCAGAAGAAACTGCGGACGCCGAGGCCGAAGTAGACGCCGAGGCCGATGCAGAGACAGAAGCCGAGGTCGATCCTGAAATCGCGGAAGAAGGTCCTGCCGACGCGAGCGGCGACGACATGCAAGCCAAATACGTAAGGCTCATGGCCGAGTTCCAGAACTACAAGAAGCGCACCGCAAAAGAAAAAGAAGATATCTATGCATTCGGTGCAGAAAAAGTGATGCTCTCGCTTATGGAGGTTCTGGATAACTTTGATAGAGCACTAGAGCAAGGATGTTCGGACGAAAAACATGCGGAAGGAATCAAGTTGGTTCACACGCAGCTCATGAACGCCCTAAAGAAAAACGGACTCGAAGAGATAGAAGCACTCGGTGAGGAGTTTGATCCTAACTTCCACAGCGCAGTACTAATGGAAGATTCCGATGAATACGAAAGCGGCAAAGTCTGCTTTGTTGTTCAGAAGGGTTATAAACTAAACGGCAAGGTCATAAGACCTGCTATGGTCAAGGTTGCAAACTAACGTGATACGTAACCTGTTAAAAATCGCTTAAGCGCCCAGAGCGTTAACATAAAAAATAATTTAATCAAGAAAAAGGAGAAAAATGAAATGGCAAAAGTAATAGGTATAGATCTAGGTACAACCAACAGCGTCGTATCCGTACTGGAGGGCGGCGAACCCGTAGTAATTCCAAACGCGGAAGGTAACAGAACAACTCCGTCCGTAGTGGGATTTGCAAAGAACGGCGAAAGGCTGGTAGGTGAAACAGCCAAGCGTCAGGCAGTTACAAACCCTGACAGAACAATTTCATCGATTAAGAGACATATGGGTGAGGACTACAAGATTCAGATTGACGGCAAGACCTACACACCGCAGGACATCAGCGCAATGATTCTTACTAAACTAAAGAACGACGCTGAAGCTTACCTCGGTGAGAAGATCAACGAAGTAGTTATCACGGTTCCGGCTTACTTCTCGGATGCGCAGAAGCAGGCAACAAAGGACGCAGGAAAGATCGCAGGCCTCGACGTTAAGAGAATCATAAACGAGCCTACGGCTGCATCGCTTGCTTACGGTCTCGACAAAGAAGCTGGCACACATAAGATTCTTGTTTACGATTTGGGCGGAGGTACATTCGATGTATCGATTCTCGAACTCGGCGACGGAGTATTCGAAGTACTCGCTACAAACGGCGATACACACTTGGGCGGCGATGACTTTGATAACGTAGTTATGAACTATCTCGCGGATGAGTTCGCAAAGGAAAACGGAGTCGACATCCGTCAGGACAAGATGGCGCTTCAGAGACTTAAGGAAGCATCGGAGAATGCCAAGAAGGAACTCTCAAGCAAGCAGACAGCAACAGTAAACCTTCCGTTTATTTCCGTAACGGATGCGGGCCCGCTCCACATGAACTACGATCTCACAAGAGCTAAGTTTGAACAGCTAACAGCTGACCTCGTTCAGAGAACAGTAGGGCCGATGGAGAAGGCTCTCGCAGACGCAGGCGTAACAGCTGCCGACCTCGAAAAGGTAATCCTCGTGGGTGGTTCAACACGTATCCCTGCAGTTCAGGAAGCTGTAAAGAGAGTTACGGGAAAAGAACCGTTTAAGGGCATCAACCCTGACGAATGTGTTGCAGTAGGTGCAGCAATTCAGGCAGGCGTACTAACCGGTGAAGTAAACGACATCCTTCTTCTCGACGTAACACCGCTTTCGCTTTCGATTGAGACATTAGGCGGAGTTGCAACAAAGCTCATCGAGAGAAATACGACAATTCCTACAAAGAAGAGCCAGATCTTCTCGACAGCTGCCGACAACCAGACAGCGGTTGACATACACGTAATGCAGGGTGAAAGAGGAATGGCTGCCGACAATATCACGCTCGGTAGATTCCAGCTCTCCGGCATTGCTCCGGCTCCTCGCGGAATTCCGCAGATCGAGGTTACATTCGATATTGACGCTAACGGTATCGTAAACGTAAGCGCAAAGGACCTCGGAACAGGTAAGGAGCAGAAGATTACCATCACATCTTCAACAAAGCTCTCAGACGAGGAAATCAACCAGAAGGTTAAGGAAGCCGAGCAGTATGCCGCAGAGGATGCTGCAAAGAGAGAGAACATCGAAGTCAGAAACCAGGCAGAGTCTATGGTCTATCAGACAGAGAGCACGCTCAAGGACATAGCGGACAAGATTTCCGAGGACGACAAGAAGTCTCTCGAAGATGCAAACGCAGCTCTCAAGAGCGCACTCGACGCAAACAATCCTGACGACATCAAAGCCAAGATGGAAGCGCTCACAAGCAAATTCAACGAAGTTTCCACAAAGCTTTATCAGCAGGCTGGCGCACAGGCACAGGCTGACGGCGCTTATGCGGGAGCTGACGCAGGTGCAGGATATAATGCCGGCGCAGGATTCGGCGGTGATGCGGGATCCGGCTTCGGCGGAAACGCC
>JAGAFN010000020.1 GCA_017612585.1 Bacillota bacterium
CCGAAGGAGAAGAATTCTGCGTACTCTGCAATCTCGTCAGCTGTGAGTGCGGCTCTTGGAGTCTCAATCATTGTACCTACGAGGTATTTGATGTCGGAGCCCGCCGCTTCCTTGCACTTCTCAGCAGTCGCAACCACTATGTCTCTTACATATTTCATTTCCGTATCCATTACGGTAAGCGGAATCATGATTTCCGGAACGATGTCAAATCCCTTTTCGTTCTTGACTTCGATTGCGGCTTCCATGATTGCTCTCGTCTGCATCTCCGCGATTTCGGGATATGTAACCGCAAGACGGCATCCGCGGTGACCGAGCATCGGGTTGAATTCGTGGAGTTCGATATTTGCCTTCTCGAGCTTCTCCATAGGAATTCCGTATTTTTCGGAAAGTTCCTTCATATCGGCTTCTGTCTTTGGCAGGAACTCGTGTAGCGGTGGGTCAAGGAGTCTAATTGTAACAGGTCTCTCTTCCATCGCTTCGTATATTCCCTTGAAGTCGCCCTTCTGATAAGGAAGAAGTCCGTCGAGCGCGGCGCGTCTCTCTTCTTCTGTATCTGCAACGATCATACGACGGATTGCAGGAATTCTCTCTTCCTCAAAGAACATATGCTCCGTACGGCAGAGGCCAATTCCCTCTGCACCGAATTCGATTGCCTGTCTTGCATCGGCAGGCGTATCGGCATTGGTTCTTACGCGGAGAGTTCTGATTCCGTCTGCCCAGCTCATGATGAGACCAAAGTCTCCGGAGAGCTCCGGTGCAACCGTTGCGATTTCGCCTTCGTAAACGGCGCCTGTGGAACCATTGAGTGAGAGGAAGTCGCCTTCCTTATATTCTTTTCCGTCAACCGTAATTTTCTTTTCGCTTTCTGATACATGGATTTGTGAGCAGCCTGCAACGCAGCACTTCCCCATTCCTCTTGCAACTACCGCAGCGTGGGATGTCATTCCTCCGCGAGCGGTCAAGATTCCCTGTGCGGCAACCATGCCTGCGAGGTCTTCCGGCGATGTCTCTTCTCTCACGAGGATTACCTTTGTTCCGTCAGCCGCCGCAACTTCTGCGTCGGAAGCCGTGAAATAGATTCTTCCGAATGCAGCGCCCGGTGAAGCAGGAAGCCCCTTTGCAATCAGCGTAGCCTTCTTCTCCTCTTCTGCATCAAAGCTCGGGTGGAGAAGCTGATCGATTGCTTCCGGATCAACCCTCATTACGGCAGTTTCCTTGTCGATAAGGCCCTCTTCAACAAGGTCCACGGCAACCTTTACAGCGGCTTCCGCAGTACGCTTACCGTTACGCGTCTGGAGCATATAGAGCTTGTTGTTCTCAACGGTGAACTCCATATCCTGCATGTCCTTATAATGCTTTTCAAGAATCTCCGCAGTCTTTACGAAATCCTTATATACTTCCGGGAATGACTCCGCCATCTCGGAAATCGGCTTTGGCGTTCTGATACCAGCAACTACATCTTCGCCCTGTGCGTTTACGAGGAACTCACCAAAGATTGCTTTTTCACCATTAACAGGGCTTCTCGTGAACGCAACGCCTGTACCGGAATTGTCGCCCGTATTTCCGAATACCATTGACTGAACGTTTACAGCGGTTCCAAGGTCATCCGGAATTCTCTCCATCTTTCTGTATAGGATGGCTCTCGGGTTATTCCATGAACGGAATACAGCCTGAATCGCTGCGAGGAGCTGTTCCTTCGGTTCCTGCGGGAAGTCAACTCCGAGCTCGCTCTTATAGAGCTCCTTATAGCCTGCGATTACTTCCTTCAAATCCTCTGCAGTTAGGTCAACGTCATACTCAACTCCGGCCTTTTTCTTCTGACCGCCAAAGATTGCATCAAACTTGGATTTGGAAACTTCCATTACGACGTCACCAAACATCTGGATGAAACGCCTATAGCTATCGTAAGCGAATCTTTCGTTTCCTGTCTTGGCGGCGAGACCTTTTACGGCATCGTCGTTAAGACCGAGGTTAAGGATTGTGTCCATCATGCCCGGCATGGAGAACGGTGCACCCGATCTTACGGAAACGAGAAGCGGGTTTTCAGTGTCTCCAAACTTCTTTTCCATAACCTGCTCAAGCTCTGCAAGATGCTCATAGACTTCGTCGATGATTTCCGGAGCTATCACGTTGCCCTTTGCAATATAGTCCTTGCAGGCATCCGTCGTTACCGTAAATCCAAACGGCACCGGAAGTCCAATCTTGGTCATCTCGGCAAGGTTAGCACCCTTTCCTCCGAGTACATACTTCATGTCCTTTGATCCCTCGTTAAAGGAATAAACAAATTTCGCCATTTCTTCTTCTCCTTTTTTACTTAAGTTATTGCTTCTTAAGCCTTCTCTCCAAATCTCGCCGAGGCCGCATATATCAAGAGCACCCCGAGGGGCGCTCCCAAATTAAAACTGAAGTCGTTCTTCTATGTATGAACGAACATCTGAAACAGGAATCCTCACCTGGTCCATTGTGTCTCTGTCTCTTATGGTTACGCAGCCGTCCGTCTCCGTATCAAAGTCAACGCAGATGCAGAACGGCGTTCCGATTTCGTCTTCTCTTCTGTAGCGCTTACCGATTGAGCCAGACTTATCGTAATCAACGTTAAAGTATTTTGAGAGTTCTTCGTAAACCGGCATTGCCTGCTCTTCCAGTTTGTTTGAAAGCGGAAGCACCGCGGCCTTGAACGGCGCAAGCGCAGGATGCAAACGAAGCACAACTCTACTGTCTTCCTTACCTTCCGCCGACAAATCTTCTTCGTCGTAAGCGTCAATCAGGAATGCGAGCGCAACCCTATCCGCGCCTAGCGAAGGCTCGATGCAGTACGGAATATACTTATCATTTGTTTCCGGATCGAGATAGAGCATTTCCTCTCCCGAGAACTTGGAATGCTGCGCAAGGTCAAAGTCCGTTCTGTCCGCAATGCCCCAGAGCTCGCCCCATCCAAATGGGAAGAGATATTCAATATCCGTCGTGGCATTACTGTAATGCGAAAGTTCCTCCTGCTCGTGATCCCTCAAGCGAATATGCTCCATATTCATTCCGAGACTCTTTAGGAAGTTTACACAGTACTCTCTCCAATAAGAGAACCATTCAAGGTCCGTTCCCGGCGCACAGAAAAACTCGAGTTCCATCTGTTCGAACTCGCGAGTTCTGAACGTGAAGTTACCCGGTGTGATTTCGTTTCTGAAGGACTTACCTATCTGCGCAAGTCCGAACGGAACCTTCTTTCGGCTTGTCCTCTGAACGTTTTTAAAGTTTACGAATATACCCTGTGCCGTTTCCGGACGGAGATAGATTTCAGCGGCACTGTCTTCCGTTACGCCCTGGAATGTTTTGAACATAAGATTGAAATATCTTATTCCCGTGAAATTGTGCTTGCCGCATTCCGGGCAAGGAACATTGTTTTCTTTGATGTAGTTCTCGAGCTGTTCGTTTGTCCAGCCGTCAACCACCTCCGGTTCCATCCCCTGCTCTTTCTGAAAGTCTTCTATCAGCTTGTCCGCACGATATCTCGTCTTGCAATCCTTGCAGTCGATAAGTGGATCCGCAAAATTTCCGAGATGTCCGGATGCCTCCCATGTCTTTGGATTCATGAGAATTGCGGAATCAAGTCCAACATTATACTTGGACTCCTGAACAAACTTCTTCCACCACGCCTTCTTTACGTTATTCTTGAACTCAACACCTAGAGGACCGTAGTCCCAAGTGTTTGCAAGACCTCCGTAAATGTCAGAGCCGGGGAAGATGTATCCCCGGTTCTTACACAGCGCAACTATTTTTTCCATTGTCGCTTTATCGCTCATATAGAGTTATTCCTCGTCTTTTACTTCATCTACTACTTCGTCAACAGCTTCTTTTACTTCTTCTACTACGTCTTCTTCAAAGTCGAACTCTTCAAAGTCTTCCTTGACGCCCTTCATTCCTTCTTTGAACTTGTCCACGGAATTGGTTACTGCGTCCTTTGCTTTTCCAAATACGCTTTCGCCCTTTCCCTTGGCCTTGTTGAATGCTTCCTCGCCCTTTGTTCTCAGGTCGTCAAAGCTTTCCGGAGCCCTCTCCTTGATATCAAAGTAGATGTCCTGGCCCTTTTCCTTGGCATTGTCATAAGCCTCGGTTGCCTTCTCGGTGATATCAACTACGGAACCGTCGTCCTTTACGAATTCAATCTTGCACTTGAATCCAAATGCCGCAACTGCGCCTGCGATTGCTGCCCATGGAGCGATAAGTGTTCCAAGAATTCCTGCACTGAGCGGAAGGTTGATAATAGTGTCGTCTTCCTTGGTAACTTTGATTCTGGATACGTTTCCTTTTTCGACAACTTCCTTAATCTTGTTAACGAGTGCGTCCTTCTTCTCGATTGTCGATCTTGTTACGCCGCCGTCAACTGTCTCTTCGATTGCTACGATAGCATCCACAACACTTCCGTCTGCAGCTTCGAGAGCTTCCTTTGCTTCCTTGTAGCTTACTCCTGTCCGATCTCTTACTAGTTCAATCTTTTCCAATGTAATTTCCATTCTTCTTCCTCCTTCTATGTCATGTAAATGCTTTCACTTTTCAGCGGGCCTATGTCCAAATGGTAAGAAATATACTCTCTCAAAATGGACTTTAGCTCCCCCAAGACCTCAGGTCTCAGGGCTATCCGATCAAAGGCTGAAAATGGTTTTGATTCCAAATATCTTATCGTATTAACTATATCAAAACTAGGCTCATAAATCAATCTATCCTTGCCGGTGGCCCGAGCATTTTCCTTCATTTCTTGATAGCAGTTCTGGCAAATCATTCCACCATCCGGAATGCTGAATTTTAGCGGCTTTTCGAGCGTTTCCGTGCCGCAGATTGCACATTGACCGAGAACCGGACTATGTCCCAGCACCGAGAGAAGCTTGACCTCGTAGGCAAGAAGCAGCGTTTCACATGATGAAGCCCCCTTGTCGAGCCTGTCCATAAAGTCTATTAGCATGCTAAAAAGCCTCGGCTGAGACGATTCCTCCTGGAGCGCCTTGTCCGTGAGCTCGAGCGCATGAGAAGCCGCAGCATATTTATCCAGATCCTCTCCAAGCCCGTAATAGCTCTTCTTCACCTCCGCACCGCTAAGATTGTAGTAGTCTCTGTTCTTTGAAATCTCATATTTTCCATAGGTAAAAGGACGGATGGCAAGAGCAGCCTTGGACTTGCTGTTTCTTTCCGTAATTCCCGTCCCCACGCTAATTTTCCCGTATTTCTGTGTAAAGATGTGGATCATGCGCCTTCCACCGGCAATCTTAACCTGCTTCAGCACCATACCTTCAGTGTCAGTGAACATCTATTATTCTCCGGTTTCGTTAAGTCCAAAATTGGAGATTGCAATCTCTGAGTCGCGCCAGTTTTCTTTTACTTTTACCCAAAGTTCAAGGAATACTTTGGTTCCGAGGAGCGCTTCTATTTCGAGGCGCGCGGCTTTTCCGACGCCTTTTAGTTTTTTACCCTGCTTCCCTATAATTATTCCCTTGTGGGATTTCTTTTCGCAGTAGATGACTGCGCCTATCTCCGTTAGCTCATCGCCTTCTTTGTAGTTTTCGATTTCCACGGCGACTCCGTGCGGAACTTCTTCTTCAAGATAGAGAAGGAGTTTTTCTCTTATTATCTCGCTAACTATGAATCTCTCGGGATGATCCGTAATCATATCCTCCGGAAAGAACATCGGCCCATCTTCGACAAACTTCTCTATCGACTCCATGAGTTTATCGACGTTTGTTCCCTTTAGAGCATATACTCCGTGCACCGCATCAAAGATGCCGCTCTCGCTATAGAAATCGTAGGTCTCCTTGAACTCTGCGGGATCCATCTCGTCGATTTTGTTTATTACGATAATCTTGGGAGTGTCTAAGTCCTTAAGCATATCGAGGATGTATTTATCCCCCGGACCCTTCTCCGGACTTCCGTCCACCAAGAAGAGAATCGCATCGACTTCCTTGAAGGTGTTTATCGCGGAGTTAACCATGGCGCTACCGAGTTTGTTATGCGCCTTATGGATTCCGGGCGTGTCAATAAAAACAATCTGAAGATTCGGCTCGCCGTCTCCGTCCGTCCTCGTATATATTCCCCTTATCGTATTTCTCGTCGTCTGCGGCTTATCCGTTGTGATAGCAATCTTCTCACCCAAGATATTATTTAGGAGAGTTGATTTGCCTACATTCGGACGCCCTATTATTCCAACAAATCCAGATTTCATTATTTGATCATATCTTTCTTTAAAATTACGACAGTTAGCTAACTGTAATCACATTTACTGTATCTCATCTTGGTGCTCTTGATTACTGTTTTCAATTAAAAATACGGCTAAAATGGTTTTCGACTCCATTCTAGCCGAATCTAGAAAACAATGTCAATTCCTTATCGCTTGATCTAACATAAAAAACACTGATACTTTGACTATCATGCAAAAATGTCAACTCCTGTGCTTGTAAATACCTACAGCAATGATTACAATACACGGAACGCTCATTATGGCAATGCCTATCGAGAAAGCAACCGCTTTATCTAAACTCACATATTTGGGACCGAAGTTAGCAAGAAAAAAACCAGCGAAGATGGTAACACGCAGTAGTATTCTTGTTGCAAAAAAAGACTTCGTTTCCCCAGTTTTCGAATAAATACCAGAATGTTCCAACAACAGAAGCGCGATTAAGGCAGATGCGGACAGGAGTGTGAATGGTACATCGATTGGTTTGGCAATCAAAACAGCAACCGCAACAAACAGCATTCCTATGCATATGGTCAGCGCATATTTCTGAGAGCGTTTTAAACTTCTCATAATCATCCGTCCTTTCCTTGCCAAAATGCTACAATAGGGTTCGACGCGAATCGTAGAAATTGCTCAACACATAATTACCATTGTCTTTTTGTATGTTTGTATAGCGCTCGTAGTAAAAATATGTATTGTCAGATTTATATCTAATCCTTCCAGAAATATCATACCAATCTGATGTTGCCCCAACACTAATTATAGCAGCAATTACTCTTAAGCCAACCCACGGGGCTACTGCAGCTATTACGGCCGCTGTGGCCGCTACCCCCAAGCCGCCCGTGTAAACTCTCTCATTAAAGTATTGCCAAGGTCCCCAGCTAGCGCGTGTGACGTAAACGCCTTGTACAGATACACCCGGATTCGATTTCTGCATGATACTTAAACCCATAGTGTTAGATATATGTTTCGAAATCGTAAAAGTGTCCTCAGCATTATAGAACGGCTCCCATACAACGGTTACAACACCATCAGTAATGATTCGTGTAAATGTGCCCCCTAGCTCCTTAGATACATATTCTTCAAATACAGCGACTTCACCGCTGTCTTTCGGTGTCTCCGCCGCTGTTGAAACTGATGTTGCGGAAACCATTATCATTATTAGAATTAGCATTGTGCTTAGTAATCTTTTCATAGCATATCTCCTTTAAAAATCGATTAACCCATGTTATCGCACAATAGAATTGTAAGTTCTTTTCCCTTATAGATTTATACTTTCTTCATACATCATTTGAAATAAACTAATACGTAACAGTCTGACTATACACTTCCATCGTTTCAACGCTATTGCCCTTATAAACAGTAACTCGGCTCTTCACGCGATATTTTCCTCTACTTACACCTCGCGAAGCGCTTAGATATATACTTTCGCCGGAACTGGTTTTGCGCCAAGATTCAACATTTACCCATGATCCGTTTTGAAATTTTTGCAGAGACATGATACAAACGATGCCAACGATACTATTATCGTAATTCACGATGCGAGTACTTGCATTGGCGACCCCAGAGGATATATAAAGTCCCGTGCTTATACCAACGCTATTTCTGGGTGCATCTTCCTTTGCCTCGCTCAATTCTCCTGTAGATGCATATGCGTATCCATGCGTAATTCCAATAATCACCAATAGACATATAATCGCACATATCAAATGCCTTGCAAATATAATATATTTCTTTTTCATGTTAATTTCCTCCTATTCGCGAAAAGCCAATTCATACACTTACATGAATATAAACGTCACAGAACATAAAAAGGGGACAGCGCTAA
>JAGAFN010000021.1 GCA_017612585.1 Bacillota bacterium
TTCCGGAGTATCCGTACAAGGGTGTGACGATACGTCATCTTTTGACGCATACGAGCGGTATGCCGGAAGAGTTTGATACTGAGACTTGGGTCGCGCCGATTTGGAAAAGCGAAAACAGGATACCGGCAAACAGCGAGATACTCAAGTTCATCTGCGAGAGTGGCAAAGATGCTGACTGCGATCCGGGCGAAAGGTTCGAATATACCGATGTAGGATACTGTCTGCTTGCCGCAGCTGTGGAAAAGGCTTCCGGAGTTAAGTTTGAAGATTTCCTGAAGGAAAAGATTTTTCTTCCCGCGGGAATGAAGGATTCTGCAATATACCACACGCGCCGAGACGGAAGACCTTCGGATCGCTTTGCGCGCAATATGGTTCTTGAGGACGAAAGGTATGTTCCGTCTGATGTTTCGGATGAGAGTGCGGGCTACGTAGTTGGTTCGGACGGCTTAAACGGATGCGATTATCTTTACACAACGGTATTCGATATGCTGGCATGGGATGTTGCGCTTCGAGAAGAAAAGGTGCTGACGCTCGATGAACAAAAAATCATGTTCACACCATACATCTTGAATAATGGTGAGCCTGCGGGGGCAGACGAGGATTCCGGTGGTTACGGCTTTGGATGGGGAGCAACAAATGATCCAAAGCTTGGCCTAATAGTAAATCATTCCGGCGGCATGCCAGGGCTCTCAACCTGGTTTGAACGCTTCGTAGATGCGGACAGAGTGCTTGTATTTATGAACTGCCGAGATTTCACGGATGTAAGGGCATATGTGGGATTTGAAGAGGGCATTGAGGCAATAGCAAGGGACAAAGAAGTGAAGCCCATTACGTGTATAGAGGATGTGGAGGTGAAGAATCCCGACAAATCTAATTGGAAAAGCTTCTGCGGAAAATACGAGCAGGCGGACGATGACGAATTCATAATAGATGAAGTATTTATGCGGGATGGCGAGCTTCATGTCAATGCAATCATCGAAGGAGAAGAAACGTCATTCAAACTCTATCCGACCGGTGAGAACGAGTTCGGCCGCAAGAGAGGACTTCTCAAGCTAGCATTCGGAGACGGCTGCCTGATGTATGACGATTTCACGTGCAAGAAACTGTAACGAGAAAATCCCTTTACAGACGCTTTGATAATATGGCCAAAACTAAATGCTTTATCAAAGGAAGATGAAGAGGTTGTCGCGCGCCACAAGGAAAACGTCGAAGCATTGCTAAGGAAGGCGGACGAGAGGTGGGGCATTCTGGACTAAGGAAAACGCTCAATGTCGGGCATATTGATTTTTCTTGACCACATGTGAACTTAAGTATATACTGTATATACGGAAAAGTATATACAGTTTTTTATTTAAGGATTCTGCTGTGGGAGTGATTGTAATATGAAGGTCAAAGTAAGAAAAGTCGGAAACAGCATGGTGCTTACTGTTCCAAACGCAGTTGCTGAGGATATAGCGCTGTACGAGGGGCAGGAGTTTGAAGTGGCGGCTATTTCCTCGGGCTTGGCTTATACTCCGGTAAGGAAAAAGAAAAAAGTAAACTGGGATAAATATAGCACGCTTCGCGGATTGAATGTCGCCAATGGAATGGATCCGGCTGAATATATAAGAAAGTCGAGAGATAAGGAAAGGGATGTTTGGAATGATTAAAATTGAGAAGACATTCTTTGATACAAATATATTTATATATGCTCTCGATAAGGACATGGATGCCGCGAAGTCTATTTTGGAAGAAGCAATTCTCTCTGATTCTGCGGTTACTTCTGCAATCACAGTGATGGAGTATTGTACTGGAATCTATGGCAAAGCGGGAGACATTGGAGTCAAGTCGTTTCAGAATTTCATTAAAGATAATTATATACACGTATGTCATATCGATTCTGCCAAAGCAGTTACTGCGGCGAAGATACGCGCCGGCAACAGCGCGCTTAAATCCTTTGATGCGCTCCAAATTGCTGTAGCAATAGAATCTGGCTGCGAGGCATTTTATACAAATGACAAGCGCCTTAAAAAAGTAAAGGGAATAGATTTGGAAATACGGGTGCTGGGGTAGAAAAGGAGAAACTGTCGAGCCGGATTATTGAGTAGGAACATATGTGACATTGTTACTGAACTATTCTTCTTTTCGTAGTAGAATATGCCGCGTACAAAATATTGTGGGGGGCTATGATGAAGAAGGAAGCGACAAGACTGATAAGACCTATACTGTTCGCTGCGGCGGGCGCCTTAGTTGGATATCTATATTATCGTTTTATTGGTTGCGCATCAGGAACGTGCGCAATTACATCAAAGCCGCTTAACTCAATGGTGTACTTTGGATTTATGGGACTGCTTTTATCAGGCGTTTTTTGCCCGAGCTGTCGAGGTGGCTCCTGCGATATAACAAAGAACGATACAAATAAGGAGAATAAATCAATGTCAAAGAAACTCTATGTAGTAAAGGCGCGTTGCCCTCAGAATCATCCGTGTCCGTCAATCCGCGTATGTCCGACAGGGGCCTTGTCGCAGGTTGGCTACAGTGCACCGATTGTTGATTACGATAAGTGTATCGCTTGCGGCAAGTGCTCAAGGTTCTGCCCGATGGGAGCGCTTGAACTGAGAGAAGAAGAGTAAAACGTTACCCTCAAAGGTGACTTCACAATAGAGATAATAGCACCCGGCGCATGAACTTTCTCTTCATGCGCCGGGTTTTTATTTCATAGAGGAAACTTGTATATTCTGTTTTGCGGGCAAAGCCCGTTTTCTTATTCGGCTTTTCGGGCACTATTCCGCGAGAGCCTTTAAGCGGGACACATCATTTATTTCTATTGATCCTCGTGACAGAGAAACGAGGCCCTCCGACTGAAAGTATTTTAGCATCCGAGTTACTACTTCTCTTGCTGTGCCCATATGATTGGCGATTTCTTCGTGCGTGATTGAAAGACGCTCTGAATTCTCCAGAGTGGATTCGTTTACCAGAAAACTTGCAAGCCTCTGATCAAAGGAATGCCACATCACCTGTTCCATCAGGTAAACTATATCCGACATTCTGCTCGCGAGGATTTCGTTTGTGTAATTGCTTATTGTGACGGATTGATCCATGAGCGACTTATATGTCTCTGTCGGTATCAGCCAGAAACTCGTGTCCTTTTCTGCCTTTATCATTATATCGAGCTTAAGATTGTTAATTATGCAAGATGCGGAGAAAAGACAAATATCGCCTTCGAGCAACCGATAAAGGGTTATTTCTTTTCCGCTTTCCGAAATGATATATGCTCTAAGTTGACCAGAAGCGACAAGGATAAGGCCGGTGCATTCTTTGTTCCCGTCGTGGATGTGCTCTCCCGCTTTTACGGTATCAAAAGTAGCGGCTTCGACGAGCCTTTCCTGCTCCCTCTTTGTAAGTTTGGGCCATATTGACAAATGTTTGGAAATATCCATGTTGTTCATAACTATATGATACCACGACAGGCATAATAATCCAATGTTTTGTGACAAAGTCACAGAAGCGGTAGCTCCGAATTTGGTATCATTTTGTCGCTGGATTTAGTATCATTTTAATGTAAAAAAGCATTCTGATGAGTTTTATAAATGGTGCAGTTATCGGAATCGTATGGAGGGCTCTTAAATGAAAACTTTGATTATCGGCGGGGTGGCCGGCGGCGCAAGTGCGGCAGCGAGGCTTAGAAGATTAGACGAGAGTATGGAGATCGTGATTTTGGAACGTGGTGATTATATTAGCTACGCCAATTGCGGTCTCCCTTATTATGTGGGAGATGTGATACAGGATAGAGCCGCGCTGCTTCTCCAGACTCCGGAGATGATGAATGCAAGGTTCAATGTCGATGTAAGAATTAAGAACGAGGCTCTTAAGATAAACAAAGACAAGAAGACCGTAACCGTACGGGGTCCTCAAGGCGAATATGAAGAAAGCTATGATGAACTTATTATCGCAACAGGGTCTTCACCGATAAGACCGCCGATTCCGGGAATAGACGGCGATGGCATCTATTCGCTCTGGACTGTAAACGATGTGGATAAGATCAGAAGAATTGTGGATAGAGAGCAGCCGAAAACCGCGGCTGTTATCGGCGGAGGATTCATCGGTCTTGAAATGGCTGAGAATCTTCATGCGAGAGGCATCAAGGTCGCATTGATAGAAGCGATGAATCAGGTTATGGCTCCGGTTGACTATGAGATGGCTAAGCTTCTCCACGAGAATATGGACATGAATGGCGTGGCTTTGTTCCTGGATAACGGCGTTGATCATTTTGAGAGAAAAGGCAATCAGACAGAGATTACTCTGGCAAAGGGAGACAAGGTGCTTGCTGATATGGTAATTCTCTCAATTGGTGTGCGTCCGAACAGTGAACTCGCAGTTGAAGCCGGAATCGAGGTCAATCAAAGAAAAGGCATCGTAGTCGATAAGATGATGCGTACATCCGAACCGCATATCTGGGCGGTAGGCGACGTGGTTGAAATTGATCATCTTATTAGCGGTGAGCGCACAATGATTCCTCTTGCCGGGCCGGCCAATAAGCAGGGCAGAATCGTTGCCGACAATATCTGCGGAGCAAACAAAGAATACAGCGGAAGCATGGGAACTTCGGTTGCGCAGGTATTTGATCTTACGGTTGCGGCAACTGGTCTAAACGAAAAAGCACTCAAGGCTAAGGGGCTAGAAAAGCATAAGGATTACGAAACTGTTCTCATAAATCAAAAATCGCATGCGGGCTATTATCCAATGGCGACGCAGATGTACCTTAAACTTATATTTGAAAAGGGTGGAAAGATTCTTGGTGCGCAGATTGTCGGACAGGACGGCGTTGATAAGAGGATAGACACCATCGCCACAACAATAGCGAACGGCGGAAGTGTTGAGATGCTCAAGGAACTCGAACTCGCATATGCACCTCCATACTCATCCGCAAAGGACCCGGTGAATATGCTCGGGTTCACGGCGGAGAACGTGCTTGATGGCAGGGTGCAATTTGTTTCCTATGATGAGCTCGACGGTAAGGTTGTGGTCGACGTAAGAGAAAATATAGAAAGAATGGCATCCGAGTTTCCGGGAGCAGTAAATATTTCTCTCGGAGAACTCCGTAAAAGGCTTGATGAGGTGCCAAAGGATAAGGAACTTGTCGTGAACTGCGCTATCGGTGTAAGATCGTATAACGGCGCAAGAATACTGATGCAGAATGGTTTTGAGAGAGTTTATGTTCTCGAAGGCGGAAGCAGTTTCTATCAGTCTATGCAGTATGAACCAAAGACGAAATGGGGAGAAGCTGACGGCGGAAATGGAAATATAGGTGTAAGTGGAAACGGAAACGCAAACGCAAACGGGAATATTAACCGCAATGCTGTGAATGCTGCTTCTGAAACAATACAAATCCTGAACTGCTGCGGTCTTCAGTGCCCCGGGCCGATAATGAAGGTTAATGAAGCGTTGTCCCGAATGAATGACGGCGAAGTTCTTAAAGTATCTGCGACAGACATGGGATTCTCAAGAGATGTTGAGAGCTGGTGCTGCAGAACCGGAAACACGTATATCGGAGTCGAGAAAAACGGAAAAGAGCATATAGTTACGCTTATGAAGGGCGTAAACCAGGGCGCAGCTGAAGCCGAGTTCGGGGCAAAGGTGCGTGACGGCGTGAATGCAAACTCCGAGAACAATGCGGTAAACGTAGTCGCTTCCGGACAGGACAATCAGAATAAAACGATAATTGTTTTTGACGGTGATATGGATAAGGTTATGGCATCGCTCATAATTGCAAACGGAGCCGCTGCAATGGGTAGAAAGGTTACCATGTTCTATACATTCTGGGGCCTCAATGCATTAAGAAAGAGCAATAACGTGAGCGTAAAGAAAACCTTTATTGAGAAGATGTTCGGTTCAATGATGCCGCGCGGCCTCAGTAAACTCGCACTTTCAAAGATGAATATGCTCGGAATGGGCAAGGCTATGATGAAGTACGTAATGCGTCAAAAGAACGTAACTTCATTGGAAGAACTTATGCAGTCCGCCATGAGAAACGGAGTCAAGATGATAGCATGCACCATGTCGATGGACGTAATGGGCATCAAAGAAGAAGAACTGATCGACGGCGTAGAACTCGCAGGTGTTGCTACATATCTGGGCGACGCAGAACTATCAAACGTGAACTTGTTTATATAGAAGTGGTGGTTTGATAAGTTGCGAGCAGATAAAAAACCGTTGAAATTTCAACGGTTTCTGGTGGACTGTGTTGGGGTATTTACGAACTATCCCTTTTATAGGTTGGATTTGTGCCTCCAAAGCGCTATTTTCAAGGGGCTGACCGTTTAGATACCTCTCTATATCTTCCGACTCGTTATCGCTGGTTTTATCGCCAGGACTATAACTCAGAATGATCCTGAAATAATCATCATACAGATAGATTTTATCAACAAAGATTTTAACTAAGGTTTTTCTGTAATTCTGACTCTCAACATTACCTTTACGCAAGTCTTTAAGGAATCTTCTAACTATGCCAGTATCAAGAATTTTTTGCTTGGTTTCCTCGAGCCTGAGTTGTTTCTTTAGAACTTGTAGTTCATCCTCTCGCTTTTTTAGTCTTTCAATAATTCGTTCGGATGTAACACCATCTTCTATTTGAGAGAGCAACTTCTCTATTTTAAGGTCGACGGACTTTACTTCCTTTTGCAATCTTATAATCTCCGGCCCTTGTTGGTCACTTTTATTTGCTTTCTCTATGCTCTTTATGAGGGCTTCAATAATTTCGTCGGAGATGAGCTTCTGGCATTCGCTAACTATTAGCTTTTCTATTTTCTCCTTGCGGACGTTTTTCTTATCGCAGTTCTTTGGTTTCTCTTTGCAAGAATAGTATCTATGAATAATACCCTTGTGGGAAGATGTACCTGATAAACCATACATAGGCGACTTGCACTTCCCGCAGAAGAGTTTCCCGGTGAGAATATAATCATCTTCTTTTGGTCTACGGCGGCCTCTATGTTTATGGGTAGTTAACACGTCCTGGACTTCATCAAATAACTCATTACTTACTATACGAGGCATTCCATCCTCAATCCTTATATCACCATAGATATAAACGCCGGCATATCTTTCGTTGCGGAGTATCGAGTATAGAGAATTCTTTGTAAAAGGCTTGCCCTGTGACGTTTTAATGCCACGCTTGTTTAAATCCTCCATGACTGATACTGCTGTTTCTCCCTCTGAAATACGTTGGAAGATTTCTTTTATTACAGGAGCAGTTTGTGGATCAAGAGCATAGTGACCGTCTTCTCCTTTTTTAAAGCCCAACGGCATTTGACCTCCGTTATACTTTCCTTGTTCCGCTCTTTGATATAATCCTCTTGTTACTTTTTCGGATAGTTGCTTACTGTACCAGTCCGCAACGATCTCAAGCATACCCTCAGTGATGACTCCAGAGCTATCAGTTGCAATATGCTCCATAGCAGATACAACCTTAACACCATTCTCAATATCTTTTTGTAATAACCGGAATCATCTTTGTTCCTGGCAAATCTATCAAGTTGATAGACAAGTATAGTGTCAAAAGTCTTTTCCGCGCTATCTGCAATCATCTTAAGAAAGGCCGGTCTCTTATCTGTTGTTGCGGTGTAGGCTTTATCGATATATTCTTGCACAACAATAAGGTCATGCGCTTCAGCATAACGTCGGCATTCTGCTATTTGTCCATCAATAGACATTTCGTTCTGTCTATCGGAACTGTATCTTGCGTAAATTACTGCGTATTTCATCTTTCATTCACCAATGCTCAATGCATCATCTTCCTATGGTCCTATACAGCAAATTGGAGCAACAATAACATCGTCCTTCCGTTTATATGCAAAAGGTGCTTTTGCACAGAGAACCATCATAAACGACGGAGCCTTCATCTTGTTAGTATCTATCTTGGAAGCTAAGCGTAATAGATTATTGGCACCATCCTCTATCAATGTATCACCGCCAAGTTTTATTTCTATTAATCCGTAAGAGCCATTTCGTAAGTGAAGAACCGCATCACATTCCAGTCCGTTTTTCTCCCTAAAGTGAAATACCTCGCCGCCAAGTAAATCTCCAATAGCTCTTAAATCTCTAACGCAGAGGTTTTCGAACAGTAATCCCATAGTTTTCAAATCATTTAGCAAGTCCTCTGGCCCTATTCCTAGAGCTGAAGTAGCGATGGATGGGTCTGTGAAATGTCGAGTGTCTGTAGTTCTTATCGCAGTCTTGGATCGTAGGTTAGGGTTCCACGCCGGTGCATCTTCGATTACAAATATCTTTTGTAATGCATTAAGATATGAATAGAGTGTTATGCTATCGAATGTGTCGTTATCGTTTACTAAACAATCTTGACGTATAGTCTCCAAAGATGCCTGTGTGGCTATATTTCTTGCATAGGAACGTAGCAACCTTGTAGATCTTCCTTTATCACGTTTCACATCATCAACACGGTTAATATCGTCAGATACAA
>JAGAFN010000022.1 GCA_017612585.1 Bacillota bacterium
AGAATTGACGGTGAACTGTTTGACGGCGGATCTTCTGAGTCATACGATCTAACAGTTGGAACAACATCGATGATTGACGGGTTTGTAGAAGGATTGATAGGACAGAGCGTAGGCGATACGGTTACGCTTGATTTGCAATTCCCTGAGGATTATCACAGCGCTGAAGTTGCTGGAAAGCCAGTAGTGTTTGATGTTACTATTAACAGCAAGAGAATTGTAACAACTCCGGAGTTTAACGACGAATTTGTTCAGGCAAATACGGACTTCCAGACCACTGAGGAGTATAGAAATAATCTCAAGGAGAATCTTACAAAGCAGTCTCAGCAAAGCCTTGATGCGGAGGTCAAGGATGCGCTTTGGGAAGTAATAGTTACAGGATCTGAAGCTCTTCAGTACCCGGAGGAAGAAATGGCTGCGGCCAATGCCATGACGGATGATATGGAAGCGGAGTACAAAACGCAGGCCACGCTTTATGGATTGGAGTGGGAAGATTTCCTTGCGCTGTTCATGAGCACTGACGAAGAAGGATTTGCTCAGATGAAGGATGAGTATGCAAAGTACTCGGTTCTTTCCGACATGGTTCTTTACAAGATGGCCAGAGACGAAGGGCTATCCGTGACGCAGAGCGAGTTTGAGGAAAGAACTAGAGAAATACTCTCGGGGAGCAACTTTACGGAAGAGAGTTTCCAAGCCTCATATGGCATGACGATATTCGAATATGCTGAAGAAAATGGCTGGAAGAAAAGCTTCCTGATCGAAAAGCTTATGGATAAGGTTATGGAATACGGTCACGAAGTTAGCGAAGAAGAGTTCACGGAATATGTAAACGATACTCTTGGATATGAAGAAGAAACGGTATTAGAAGAGGAAACAGAACAGGAAGAGACAACGGAAGCCGAATCCGGAACAGAAAAACCGGAATCCGATGACGGAGCGGAGACAAACGCGGAAACCGGAGAAGAAGCAGAACCTGAAACGAATGCGGAAGCGTCTGAAGAAGCGCCAGGAAATACTGCAGGCGAAGAAGCACCGGAGAATACTGCAGGCGAAGAAGCACCGGAGAATACTGCAGGCGAAGAAGCACCGGAGAACACTGAAGGCGAAGAAAGCGGATCAGACGGCAATTAGCAGACAAAAAGCGAGAAGAAACCGCTTTAATGAGCATACATTGAGGGCAGTTTGGAAAAACCTGCCCTTTTTGCTTATATATAGGTATTTTTTTGTAGCAATATCAGAAAATTTATTGTAAAATATTGTGGGACTTTATGTGCATGTCTTGTGGCAATTCTAACGATAGTTTAGGGATGGAGGTTAATTTATGAGATGCCCCTTTTGTGATTATGAAGACAGTAAAGTAATCGATTCTAGACCGAGCGAAGAAGGTCGCGCAATCAGGCGCAGAAGAGAATGCGAGAAGTGTGGAAAAAGGTTTACCACGTACGAGAAGGTGGAAGCCTCAATTATCATGGTTATCAAGAAGGATGGAAGCAGAGAGGCATTTGACAGGAACAAGCTTATGAACAGTATAGTAAAGGCCTGCGACAAACGCTCTGTTTCTATGTCAGAGATTGAGAGGGTTGTGGATGAGATTGAGCGCGGCCTGAACAATATGATGGAGAAGGAAATAAGCAGTTCGTTTATAGGCGAGCTGGTAATGGATAAGATTAAGGAACTCGACGAAGTTGCTTATGTACGATTTGCTTCCGTATATCGTCAGTTCACCGATGTAAACACGTTTATCCAGGAAATCGAAGAATTGGTCGGAAGAAGGAAAAAGCAGACCAAGAAACAGTAGGAGGCATAAGGTGACGGAGCATAAGGAGACACATACGGCAACAGAGGAAGCGAAACTTCTGCGTATTGCCATTGATGGCCCAAGCGGAGCGGGCAAGAGTACAGTTGCGAAGCTTCTTGCAAAGGAGTATGAGATAGACTATGTAGATACAGGCGCTATGTACAGGGCGATGGGGCTTAAGATTCTTGACTGCGGCATTGCTTGCGAAGAAGGACCGGAGCTTGAGGACTTGCTCGAGGAGACCGATGTTGACTACAGAGACTGGCGAGTATATTTGGACGGAGAGGACGTCAGCAATTATATCAGAACCGAGGAAGTCTCAAAGATGGCATCAGACTGTTCTGCAATTGCTGCCGTAAGAAGTAAACTCGATTCAATCCAGAAGCGAATCGGAAGGACAAGAAGCGTCGTTATGGATGGCAGAGATATCTGCACCGTTGTGATGCCACATGCAGAACATAAATTCTATATTACGGCTACGGCAGAGGAAAGGGCGAGAAGGAGATATCTTGAACTAAAGGAAAAGGGGCAGGATGTTGACTACGAGAAGGTTCTCGAAGATATCAACAAGAGAGACTATAACGATATGAATCGCGATGTTAATCCGCTGCGCATTGCGGATGATGCGATTGTGGTGGATACGACGGAAATGAGTATCGAAGAAGTTGTTCAATATGTAAAGTCTATTATTGAGGACGGAGAGAGCGGTAAATAACTCTCTGAAATATAGATGAGTGCGGCAATCTGATTCAAACCGGGTTCGAGGAGGAACCATGAGCATTAAACAGTTGCCGGAGGAGGAGCGTCCTATTGAGAAGGCGCTACACAATGGAATAGGAACATTATCAAATGGAGAGCTGCTGGCTTTGATATTGAGGACCGGCAGTTCTACTCAATCCGCGATGGGACTTGCGGAGAGTATCATGCGGTCGATTGACGGTGGTCTTGCAGGACTTGTTTCGTTAACACCGCAGGAGCTTATGGGGATAAGAGGCATAGGCAGGTCAAAGGCTTGTGCGGTGGCGGCAGTAGGAGAACTTGCAAAACGCATCCACTTAAAGCCCATAAGAGAGAAATATCGAGTCGACTGTGCAAGTGACGTAGCGGGATTCTTCATGGAAGAATTGCGTTATGAGAAAAAGGAACACTTTAGGACACTTATGCTGAATGCAAAGGGTGTCGTAATAGGCTCAGAGAATATTTCCACAGGTGGACTAACATCTACCGCGGTTCATCCGAGGGAAGTGTTCTCGCCGGCCATAAGGAAAAATGCCTCGACGGTTGTGTTGGTTCACAACCATCCGAGCGGAGATCCAACTCCTAGCGATGCGGATGTGGAGCTTACTAAGAGGATTCAGGGTGCGGGAAGGCTTATAGGAATCAAGGTTTTGGATCACGTGATTATCGGAGATGGAAGATATGTAAGTCTCATGGGTGAGGGATATATAAAAGAGGATTAGTGGAGGAAACAAAAATGATGAGCTTTTTGGGCGCAAAGGATATGGGCATAGATCTTGGAACTGCCAATACCCTTATTTATCTCAAGGATGCCGGTATCGTCCTTAATGAGCCATCCGTCATAGCTATAGACAAGCGCCGTGATGCGGTTGTTGCAGTCGGCAGAAAAGCAAAGGCTATGATTGGCAAGGCGCCTTCAAATATTACCGTCATACGTCCTCTCAGAGATGGTGTAATTTCCGACTTTGAGAGAACGGCAGACATGCTCAAAGCTTTTATCGATAAAGCCGTAACATCCAACCGAATCAGGAACTTCAGAGTTGTGGTTGGTGTTCCGAGTGGCGTTACGAATGTTGAGCAGAAGGCTGTAGAGGAGGTTGTTCGTCAGATGGGAGCATCCGATGTTTACATTCTTTCTGAACCGATGGCTGCCGCTCTTGGTGCGGGACTTGATGTCGATAGTTCAACAGCATGTATGATAGTTGATATTGGAGGTGGAACTACAGACATCGCAATCATAGACTTGGGCGGAATTGTAAACAGTACTTCTATTAGGCATGCCGGAGATAAATTCAACGAAGCGATTATAAATTATGTGAGAAAGAGATATTCTCTGAGCATAGGCGAGAAAACCGCTGAACGTCTAAAGATAGAAGCAGGAACGGCCTGTCTTGATTTGGACGACGATGGAAACGAAATAATAGCTTCAGTCAAGGCGAGCGGACTGGATCTCGTTACAGGACTTCCAAAGGAAATCGACGTAACGAATAGAGATATCATGCTTGGGCTTCAGGAATCAATAGATATGGTCATAGATGGAATCAAAGCGACGATTGAGGAAGCAGAGCCTGAGGTTGCAGCGGATATAGCGGCAA
>JAGAFN010000023.1 GCA_017612585.1 Bacillota bacterium
AACATAAGAGCTTTTAGGGGTGTCCGCCCGACAAAGGATTTTACGGACGACGTCTATATCAGCCACGAGAATTCTGCCAATCAGGAAAAGGCTCGCGAGCTTCTCCTCCGGAACCCCTATACCCTTCTCCACTTAACGCATAACGATCTAATCATGGACACAAATGACGAAGACGAGATCCAAAAGGCTTGTCATGATGTTTTTGATCGCTTGATGAGAGACGGCGTTTTGATTCAGGATGATAAACCCTATCTCTATGCCTATCGTCTCAGCATGGCAAACCACAGCCAGACCGGTCTCATAGCAAGTATAGATATCAAGGAATACATCGACAAGAAAATCAAGAAGCACGAACTCACCCGCTCATCCAAAGCTCGCCTTCAGGTGGATATTCTAAAGCGCGTAGGTGGAATAATAGAACCAATTCTTCTCGCCTACGATTCCGCGGAACTACCGGAGCATATCGTCGAAGAATGGACCGTTTCACACGATAGCATCTATGACACTTTGGATATAGGCGGAACCCGTCACGAAATATGGGTAATAGACGACGAGGAGTTCTTGTATAAGCTAAAAGCAGCCATGGATGCCCTGTCGGCCTTCTATATCTGCGACGGGCATCACAGAATCGAGGCAGCCGCAGAATACTATCTGGAAGCAACCACGGAGGAGGAAAAAGAAAATCGTCGTTATACGATGGCCGTAATCTTCCCCTCTGACGAGATGCTTATTCTCGACTATAACCGCGCCGTAAGAGATCTTAACGGTATTAGCGAAGAAGAGTTCATAGGCGCACTCAAGTCTCATGATTTCACGATTGAAGGAATCGGTAGAGACGCAACCTATCCAACCAAACTCGGTGAATACACCATGGTCATGAATGGAATCTGGTATCGACTTAATTACATGGGAGAACGGAATTATGCGGACCCTGTCGACGCGCTTGACGTATCGATTCTCCAAGAGAAAGTCCTTCAAGACATACTTGGCATCGGAGACCCCCAGCATGACGACAGACTCTCCTTTATAAGCGGAACCAAGGGGCTTCACGCGCTCGAGGCAGCAACACGCGACGGCATGGCCGTTGCATTTGCGCTGGTTCCCCCGAGCATGAGCGAAATCATGAACGTCTGCAACGCCGGAAAAACCATGCCTCCAAAATCCACTTGCTTTGAACCGAAGCCCGCCGGAGGACTTATAGTTCATCGCAATGAGACACCAATTTAAAATAACATTTGACAGTTTGACAATCGCGCAATCAAAGTAATATACTGCGGATTCCAACCGGCCTCTCGCCGGTTTTTTCTTCCCATAATTCTCCCATATCACTGTTATATGGTATAATTATCGTCATGGAAAAGATAACGACCTATTATGCCACCAGAAAGAATGTACTCGTCTGGATGGCCGCCCTGCTTTGCTTAGTCTCCGCAGTGGCCCGAATCGTCTTTGCCTGCGTAGGCGGCATTGACGGCATGAACCCGGTCGTCCGTATCATTCTTCCCGTTGCAGCAAATATATGGTTAGGAATTCGGCTGCTCTTACGTGGCGAGAAGCAATTTTATGTGACCGTGATACCGGTGATTCTACTAACTTGGGTGCTTTGTCTCGACGGCGTAAGCGCCACATCAAAACCTTGGTCCTTTGTCGTAATCGCGCTCTGCATCATCTTTGCACTGCTCTACTTTATGACATTTATCGGCAAGGTCCCGAGCAAGTTTTTTGTTCTTGTATTCTTTGTCGGCGCAGTGGCACTTGGCGGGTTCGCCCTCGGTGCACATCAGCTACTTACAAAGAATCTGTACTACGAAGAACTTGTTCCATCATCCTACAAATGGCTCGTAAATTCAGATCTTGCACTACTTTTCGCAATACTTGTTATGCTTCTTGGTGTCCGCAAGATGCCTCCCTGGAAAGAGGGCGACCCCTATCGCTTAAGATTCGGCGACAGACTTGACGGAAGGCGCATCCACGATATGCCCGTCATGACAAAGGTTACGCCATTCTTTATGACAAACAGGCTCGGTCGAAGCAATTATGTGCGCGACAGCGTTGAAGTCAGCAATATGGAGCGCTATATAATCAAGAAAAGGCGCGAAGGCCTAAAGCACTTCGGAATCACAC
The DNA here is from genome assembly GCA_017612585.1 of Bacillota bacterium. Taxonomy (GTDB): domain Bacteria; phylum Bacillota; class Clostridia; order Peptostreptococcales; family Anaerovoracaceae; genus Eubacterium_B. The sequence goes on from JAGAFN010000023.1 coordinate 2,125, forward strand.
ATGTCATAGTCGCTTCATATGTGAGGCTCGTAGCCGAGATGCCCGGACTAAACAGATTCGTTGCGGGACAAAAAATATACCATAGATTTGAACTCTCCATGAATATGGTCGTGAAGAAGGAGATGAATAAGGATGCCCCCGATTCATCAATTAGAGTTAGGTTTGACCCGGGCGATACAGCCGACCAGGTATATGAGAAGTTTAACGAAGCTATGGAAAACGCAAGAAACGAAGGCGTGGCCAACGGCTTTGATGCCTTGACCCATGCCCTCGACTATGTACCGAGCGTTCTGCTCGCTATCTTTGGCGGATTGGTAAGGCTGCTTGACTATTTTGGACTTCTTCCCAATGCTCTTGAGCAGGTTAGCCCTCTTCACGGCTCATTCTATATTACATCGATGGGAAGCCTCGGAATACCTCCAATCTACCATCATCTGTACGACATAGGAACGGTACCGGTATTCTGCGCCTTTGGGCATAAATACACCAAGTACGAACCCAACAAGAACGGAGAAATAGAGACAAAGAAATACATCGACTATACGGTTGTTTGCGACGAAGGTATCTGCGACGGTTTCTACTATGCCGCAGCAATGAAGAAACTCCGGAGTTATATGCTCCATCCCGAGCGATTGGATCTCCCGCCCGAGGAAGTTATCGAAGACCTCTATTGAGAATGAATTCCGATTAGGAAGGTTCCATTAGCCAAGCATGATTGGCAAGGTTGATTGAGAAAGGACAGTCATGGAAAACTACAAATTCTTTGCACATAAGGAATGCGAATTCTTCCCCTGCCATCCGACGGATGACCCGGATAATTTCAATTGTCTGTTCTGCTACTGCCCTCTCTACGCGCTCGGTGAAAACTGCGGCGGGAACTTCAGGTACACGGAAAACGGATTCAAGGACTGCAGCATCTGCCGCTTTCCTCACGTACGCGAGAACTATGAGAAGATTATTAACCGCTACAGCGATATAATCGCCCTCGCCGCCAAAAGCACAGAGTAAACTCTGAGCAGAGGGGAGTAGGTGTATGTTTCCTTGCTTTCCCCGCCCCGAACAATTATTTACTCAATAAAATTGAATCTCTGGAGGATTGCATCAATGATTCCTCGCTTACGCTCGTCACTGATGCCAACCTCACAGAGATTCTGCTTTTATTTTCGTATAATTGTACTCGGGCCGTACGCGTGCGGAAACACACACCTACTCCCCTCTACTTGTTTATTCGAGTGCTTTGTCGATAAAGACGTGCATTTCGGCAATGGTCTGCCAGAACACTTCGCCCTGCCCTCTGTCATGCGAACCCTTCTCCAAGACTCTTAAGAGTATCGGATTATCGCTTTTGTTCTTCTCCTGGAGTGTAGCTGCGAAGCTCTTTCCATGGTATGGAGGAACATTGTTATCGCACTCACCGGTCTGTATATAGGTCGGAGGATATTCTACTTCGCGTACGTTGTGAACCGGTGAATAGCTTAGGAAGTACTCGAATGCTTCTTTGCTTTCCTTGGGGTTTCCATATTCCGTAACATACATCGGTCCCCTATCATCATCCGCAAAGTGAATCATATCCGTATGCGGAACTGAATCTATGACGCAGCCCCATAGGTCCGGTCTCATTGTAACAAGGGCGCTCATGAGTAGTCCACCGTTGGAGCATCCCGAGATGGCAATTCTTCCTTTGGAAGTCCATCCGTCCGCTATCACTTTCTCGGCTATTCCTATGAAGTCGTAATAGCAGTTCTTCTTTTTCAAGCCCATACCTTCTTCATGCCATGTGGATCCGTATTCGTTTCCGCCCCTCAAGAGACACTGAACATATATGCCGCCATCTTCTACCCATCTTGCGATATTTGTTTCCGTAACCGTTTCTGTGGACGCAGGCGGCATCGAAACTCCGTAGCCTCCGTATCCGTACATAATAACTTTGTTGTTTCCGTTCTTTTCTGCGTCTTGGCGTCTAACCAAATAATACGGAATTGCCTTTCCATCATCTAGCGAATTCGCCCAAAGGAGTTCCACCGTGAGTTCGGGATGCGACACTTCTTTACCTAGGACACGCTTAAAAGCTTTTCCGTCAAACTCAAGTATCTCGGGCTGTGACAAGAATGCATCAAAGGAAAAGAGTTTTCCGTTTTTAGTTTCCCCGGAATTTTCCAACGAGGCAACGCTTTCCGGCATGGCTATTCTTTCTCCGCTCCTCATATTAAAAAGATAGCTCGCCGCATTTTCTGCCGCCTTTAAATACACTTCGCCGTTCAATTGATACCCTGCTTCCAGATAAGCATTCTCTTCCGTGTAAACGACTTCACATTCCGCAAATGCCTTTCCCTCGTCTACTGCAACCACCTGACCGTTCGGTGTATCCATGAACGACAGATAGTAATGCCTTCCGCCAAAACTGTCTATGTACAATACGTTGAGCGGTGTATCTTCGTTCAGAGCATAAGTCAAACCTTCTGCTTCTTTATACGCATAGCAATACTTATTTGAATAGTCCTGCGAGAATTCAAAAATCACTGTCTCCCCGTCTTCCGATACGGCCACCTCACCAAATATTGCATTGCCGTCAAAAACAAATACGTTCTTTATCTCTGTTGAACTCGCGTCATAGGCTTTGATGGTTGTAATCGATTTTTCACCTTCTACCTCTGTTGATGCCGCATAGAAGATTTCTTTGTTCTTGGACCACGCGCCGCTAAACGTCATTGGAAGAATTCCGAGAACCTCCTTCTTCTCATAATCGTAAATTACAAAGTCCGGCCTCGGAGCATTATCAACTTGAGACATAATAGCCAGGATATTTTGATTCTTAGGACAAGCCGCTGCTCCAAATGGTGTTCTCTCCGGCAAAAAATCCTTTTCAAACAAAGTCTCTGTCTTATTAAAATCTTTATCAAGCACAATTACGGAGTAGTTCCCCTCCTTGCTTTCCGTTGCAAGATAGTAATCTCCCCAAGGACTTATCGCCATCGGAAGTTCCTCTATGTGATCGGCCTTCAGCTTTTCAATCATAGCTTCGACCTTGCCTTCGCCCGCCACATCTTTGAACCACGCGTCCGTGAACTCATTCTCTCGGCGAGTGAAATCCAAGACTTCTTCGCTATATGTATCCCTAAGCCATGTATACGGCGCCTCAAGCTTAGTTCCGAACCACTCCTCAACAAGTTCGCTCTTCCTACACTTGGGATAATCGTACTTCATATTTCTGCCTCCTAAAGTATTTAGTGTGTACGCAGATAATCAGCTATGATCATCCCGCTTTCGAGTTGTACTCCAACAAGACGTTTAATGTCAACTACGGAATAATTCGTTTCTTTTTCGACATTTTCCGCAAGTTCCTTCAGCTCCGCCTCCATCTGAGGAATAATCTTCTCGAGAACCTCAGCCTCAGGTGTTCCCTTTCTCTTTTCGAGCTCGTATTTGGCGCCTCTTATCGTTGCGCTCCACGAGAGCATCATATAGAATTTCACGATAATCAGATTGTCAAATTCCTCCGACACCTTGCAGGGACGATTGTACTCTTCGTTTTGATTTATAAAGTTCAGCTGAGTCTTGTAATTCTCCTCTCTCCTCTCGAGTCCCCTGCTTATAAGTTTGACGAAGTCGTTATCAGGTCCGCACATATCCTTGAACTGATCAAAATAATATGCGCCTCTATCCTCAATCGACTTCTGCTCATCTAGGCCCCTTATGGCTGCTTCGCGCCTCGTATAAGGAAGCTCTGTTTCATCCTGAATCTTTGGTGAGAAGAAATAAGGAAGCTCGGCCACCAAGGCAAAGGTTCCATACTTGCTCGCATAGGAATCGGAGCTGTCGCCTGCTATCATTGCCTCGGCAGGATCATCCTCGCCGTACTGCTCGGCAAAATCATATTCCTCTTTCATTCCAAGCATCTTATAAATTGCCTTTGAGAATTCCGGAATATAAGGAGCCTCAGGCTCTCCCAGATGCAGCGGAACGTTCTGTTTCTCTGCAGCCGCATAGAGCTTTGGATAGAGCTCCGGAACGTCCCAGGAGATATACCAATAAGCTCCGCCGAATCCCGCATTGTGAAGCGAGTACATGAATGTCGGCTTTGTTTCGTCGATTATGTCCATGAGAACCTTTGTTTCAGGGATGGGAGTGTTCCACTCATAGTTTTTGTATTTGAACGGGAATGTCCACTCGGCCTGTTCACTTCCTATTGGGCGATACCAGTCCTTTGCGTAATTATATAAAGTAAATGGTCCCTTGAACCAACCCTCGTTAAGCTTGGTTCCGTCAACATCAATACATTTGATGATATACCATGTATAGTCAAATTCTTTTCTGAAGTCATCGTGCTCGCAGAGATATCTCGTGAAGTATTCGAGCATCATGCACCCCATCGGTTCATTTGGATGCGGAGACCCAAACATGAATGCATTCTTGCTGCCCTCACCTATCTTCATGCAGTAGATGGGATGTCCCTTGGTTGATTTTCCGGCTTCCCATAACGTAACCAAATCAGGATAGTCCTCCGCAAGTTTCTTGGAACTCGCATCCATTTCTTCTACTGTAAGAAAAACTTTGTAATCAGGAATATTGTCTATTAGATGTGTAAAATCCATATTTTCTCCTTTTCCATTGAGGACTATTCCCGGTTGCATTTTTGTAACTTTGTCGTCCATATTTGTTATCGGTAACTTTTCTAACTTGCAGTTTTGCAACTCAGGACCATCCCCATTTGTTAAAAGGGCCGCCGCCAATGGCGACAGCCCCATAACTGTCCAATGATAATCTCTAGCTAATGCTTTTGATTATTCCTTATCAAGCCATGTCTCTGTGAGTTCGCTGAATCCCACGATTTCCATGGATCCGCCTTCAGAAACGCTTACATAGTTGTTGCCCTTGATATAGTTCTTGAACGGCTGATAGTCAGCATAGTTTACGATCAGAAGGATTGGAATGTCTTCTCTCAGATATACCTGGATCTGCTTGATGCATTCGTTACGCTCTGCATCTGTTGCAGCAGATACAGCCTTCTTTGCAAGTTCATCTACTTCAGGTCTTGAATACTGAGGAACGTTTACGCTTCCGTCTGTTGTCCAACGACGAGTTGTACCGAGTACGTCAGGTCCCTGGAATCCGCCCAGTGCTGTGATTTCAAACTCACCGTTGTCGAGACATCTCTCCGACCAGATATCATAGTCAAGAACATCGAGTTTAACCTTGATACCCATCTTTTCCATATGGTCAGCGATTACCTTGCAGAAATCATCGAATCCCTGCATTACTGTAAATGTTGTCTCGAAATAGTATCCATCAGCTCCCTTGGTGTAACCGGCCTGCTCAAGAAGCTCCTGAGCCTTTGCCACATCGTAATCCGGCTGCTTGGCATCATCGTTAACGGCGTCAACATAGTTATCAGGAATGAAGTGATTGTTCACCGGCTTGTATCCGCCTGTAGCCTTCTCCGAAACATCTGCACGATCTACGCCGTATGCAACAGCTTCACGAACGAGCGGATCTGCAAACGGACCGTCTTTTACGTTGAATGCAACATACCATGGGGATGGCCATACCTGCTCAACTGTGTAGTAGTGATCTGTGTCGGCAATGATTCCGTCAAGATCTGTGGTAGGAATATAGAATGCGCCGATTTCGTCGATCTCGTCATTCAGCCAAGCCTGATACATCGTGCTTCCGTCCGAGATTACTGTGTAGATTACGCGGTCAAGATAAGCCGTGTGCTCGCCCCAGTAATTGTCGTCTCTTACGATCTGTACGTCTGTACCCTTGTTCCATACGTCGAATTTGAATGGTCCGCATGTTACAGGATTATTGGAGAACTCATCGTTTGTGAGCCAGTCCGTTCCTTCGAGAACATGCTTCGGAAGGACGAATGTGCCATACCATGAAAGGTTGGAAACAAAGGATCCATCCGGTCCCTTCATCGTGAATACTACCGTGTAATCATCTGGTGCTTCAATCTTGTCAACTTCTGCAAATACGGATTCAAATGCATAGTGATTAGCTATAATCTCGTTGAATGTGTAGAGAACGTCAGCAGATGTAACCTTCTCTCCGTCTGACCAAACAGCATTTTCACGGAGATGGAATGTGTATGTAAGAGCGTCATCACTTACATCATAGGATGTTGCCAAATCCGGAATTGCCTGGAACGCATTGTTCAGCTTGTAGAGTCTTGGGAACAAGTTCTGAACGATTGGATAGTTGTAGTCGTCAGCGATTGCGTCCGGGTTAAGTGTTGATGGTTCCGCATCGTCTGGAACGATATATGTTCCGCCTACCTTTGGACCATCGCTGCTTCCACTTCCGCCGCCGTTACCTCCACTGTTTCCACCGCTGTTGCCGCCGCTGTTACCACCACCGCCGCATGCGGCAAGGCTTACGACCAGAAGGATACACAGCAGCGCTGCCATAAATTTTTTCATAGTTCTTTTTCCTCCTCTTTTCTTACATGCTAATTTTCTATATCCTCATACAGAAAACACGCAACCTCTCTCTTTTCGCCAATCGGCCTCATGTCGGGATAACTTGTCCGGCACTTGTCCGTGGCGTACTGGCACCTCGGCGCAAAATAGCACCCCGGCCCGGTATTGATAGGTGTGGGCGGTTCACCCTCCAGAGTAATCGCCTCCTTCTTCACTCTCGGATCTATATCCGGCGAATTGGATATAAGCGCCTGAGTATAAGGATGCTTTGGATCGTGAAGAACCGTATCCGTATCACCTATTTCTACTATTCTTCCAAGATACATTACCGCAACCCTGTCGGATATGTACCTCGTAGTAGCTATATCATGTGAGATGAACACCATCGAACTCTCATGCTTTCTCGCAAGATCTGTCAGCATATTGATGATATCAGCTCTTACGCTCACATCCAGCATGGATACTGGTTCATCCGCAATCAGGAACTCCGGACTTAAGAGCATACTCCTGAGTATCGATATTCTCTGGAGCTGTCCCCCCGAAAGTTCAAATGGATATCTGTCAAAATAGTCTTCCGCAGGTCTTATACCCGCTTCCTCCAAGATATTCTTGCAGATTTCCAATCTCTCGTCAGCATCCTTCCCGATTCCGTGGAGTTTCACGGCGCTCATAAGAATCTTTCTTATGGTGTATCTCGGGTCGAATGTATCGAACGGATTCTGGAATACTATCTGACATTTCTTTCTAAATGCAAGTTGGTCTTCCTTGATTAAGTCCTTGGTCGATTTCCCCTCAAAATACACATCTCCCGATGTGGGGTCTTCCAATCAGGTAAGGAGACGTCCGAGTGTGGATTTGCCGCAACCGGATTCACCGATGACGCCGAGGATCTCGCCCTTATCGAGTGTGAAACTCACTCCGTCAACAGCCTTTACGGTTTGTTTACCCTCGGTCTTTTGGATATAGTATTTGACCAGGTTATCGACTTTGATGAATTCACCCATTGGCCTCACCACCTTCCAAGCGGAAGCACGCCACCTTCCACTCCGGCCCCTTGTCAAAGAGCGAAGGTATCTCGCTCTTGCACCTGTCGTCCGCATAAGGACAGCGATCCGCAAATACGCATCCCGTAGGCAGTATCGACATGTCCGGAAGATTGCCTTCTATACCTCTCAGGTTCGTCTTTTCACCCGTGAACGACGGGAACGACCTCATGAGCCCTTGGGTGTATGGATGCTGCGGATTAACGAGAACGTCCTCGACAAGGCCGTGCTCCATAATTCTTCCCGCATACATTACGACCACTTTTTTGCACGTTGAGGATACAACGCTCATATCGTGAGTAATCATGATACGGGCTATTTTAATTTTTTTCTCGAGTTCTATAATCTCGTTCAGAATCTGCGTCTGCGTAACTACATCGAGCGCCGTTGTCGCTTCGTCCATTATGAGAAGCTTCGGTTCAAATATGAGCGCAAGAGCAATTGCGACGCGCTGCATCATACCGCCGGACAATTCATGCGGATACGAATAATAGACTCTGTCCGAAAGATTAACAAGATTAAGTAGCTCCATAATGCGGTCTTTGATGACCTGCTTATCTTCGTTAGGATAGTGGACTCGATAGATATCCTCCATCTGTGCGCCAATTTTATGAACGGGGCTCAGCGCATTCATCGATTTTTGGAATACTACGGACACTTCCTTCCAGCGAACCTCCTGGAGCTCCTTCTCTTCCATCGAAAGCAAATCCCTTCCGTTCATCAGGGCTTCGCCGTTTACTTCTATGATATTGTCCGGAAGAAGCCTAAGTATTCCCATAGCCAGAGTGCTCTTTCCGGATCCTGATTCTCCGACTATTCCTACCGACTCCTGTTCTTCAACAATAAGCGACGCATCCTGCACGGCATAGACGGTCTTTAGCGGAGTCTTGTAATTGATATTTACATTTTTTAATTCAAGTAAACTCATACCGACCTCCTATTTCTTTGCATCCATCTTAGGAGACAGTACGCGGTTAAGGCCTTCGCCGATAAGGAAGAAGGTCAGAACGGTAAATATGGTCATAAGTCCCGGGAATGTGCTTATCCACCAAGCCTTTGGAAGATATGCTTTACCCGCGGTTATAATCTGGCCCCAGCTTATAACGTTTGGATCTCCGAGTCCCAGGAACGACAGGCCCGCTTCCGTAAGAATCGCGCCTGAAATATTCATCGTCGTATTTGCAATAATCGGGAAAATTCCGTTTGGTATTACGTGCTTAACCAGAATTGAAAGCTTGCTCTCGCCCATTGCGATAGAACTCTTGATGAAGGTTCTCTCCTTGATAGCCTTTGCCTGAGCACGCATGAGTCTCGCATTACCTACCCACGATGTTAATCCGATTACAATCATTACATTCATCATCGATGATCCGAATGTGGCGATTATTAGGAGTATTAAGAAGAATGTCGGAAGCATCAGGAAGACATTCATTATCTCGCTAAGTATTTGGTCTATTACTCCTCCAAAGAATCCCGCAATTCCACCAAATATTACACCGATGATAGCTGAAATCATAGCGGCTATAAATCCAATCTTGAGAGATGTCGATGCGCCATAGAGAATCTGAGAGAATATATCGTGTCCAAGATTATCCGTGCCCAAAAGATACTGTGAGCTCGGTGGTGCAAGGGTATCTTTGTTAAGAAGCTTTGGGCTATACGGCGCAAATACAGGACCAAGAACAGCGACAAGAAGCAGTACACATAGAAGAATGAGTCCTATCTTGAGCTGCGTATTATTTTTTACCGTAACTACGGCCTTTTGGAATTTTGTCAGTTTCTTCTTTTCCATAAGGCCTCCTACTCCACTCTGATACGCGGATCAATCCACGCATAAACTACATCCACCACTATCATCATCACGGCGACAGATGTGGAGAGTAAGAGATAAATTGCGGAAAGCGTCGGGTAATCTCGCCTCGTGATTGAATCAAGCATAAGGCGCCCCATGCCGGGCCACGCAAAGATGATTTCTATCATTGCGACGCCAGTTATCATATAGGCAAGCGTAATGCCGAATACAGTAACCGTAGGAATTATCGCATTACGCATTACATACTTGTTGAATATCTTACGTTCGCTCATTCCGGTAGCACGGAGCGTCATTATAAAGTCCTCCGACATAGTCTGGAGCACGCTCGACCTTGCTATACGGAAGTAATAAGGAATATCTATAAGCACCAATGTGGTTACCGGAAGGAACATATGCTTGAGCAGGTCAAGAAACCTCGGAAATCCCGTGGCGGCAGTCCTAAGATTATACATTCCCGACGTCGGGAATAATTTCAGCACCGACGCAAAGAGAAGTATCATCATAAGTCCCAACCAAAAGCTTGGTGTGGAATCGAAGAAATATGAGACGCAACACAGGGCAGTATCCATCTTACTGCCCTTCTTTCGGGCAGCAAAAATCCCAAGTAGGGTTCCGATTACAAGCCCAAGTATTGAACCCGTAAGCGCAATCATGAGGGTTGGGGCCACCCTTGTTTTAATAAGATCGGAAACCTTGGACGTGGAAACATAGGAATAACCCAAATCGCCGTGCAAGAGCTGTTTTACATAAATGACAAACTGCTCCGGAATCGGCTTGTTAAGTCCGTATTTCTCTTGTAAAGCCTCTATTGTCGCAGGGTTTGGGTTTTCCTTACCGGCGAGTCTTCTGGTTGGGTCGCCGGGGGCAAGTCTGATTATGGCAAAGTTAAACATTACGGAGAATGCTATTACCAATATGCCCGTCAAGATACGTTTTAGGATGTATCGTTTCATAAAACCAAGCCTTTCATAAAAGTTGGTTGCGCTTCGATTACACAAATTGTCGCACGATTAACTCTGGAGCAATTGTCAATCGATATAGTGAGTTTATTCTATCACAACCGCACATCTGTTGCAATCGCGCTTTAACGCATTAAATAAGCAAAATTATATCCCTTTGCACCCAAAAATCAAGCATTTTTACCACTTTTTCAATATTTTTTTCATAAAAACCTGCTAAGAAAAGTCAAGTGTAAATCTGACATTTAACAGCAGGTTTTCTTGTATCATAAAATGGTCGGAGGTACTCCCCGACCTATGATTCCTCTCTTCTGTAGTGCTTAGTTACTGTATACTTCTCGTACTCTGGCGTAATAGATCCGCAGGAATTTGTTTAGCCCTGCTATCTTCGCCACCTTCTTTGGTTTGCCCTCCGCTTCCTTCTTCAATATGAAATGATATACTGTACTGTCCTCAGGTTCTTTGTGCGATTTTAGAGACCTCATAACCTCATATCCGGTTTTTCGTATGGCTGCTGAGCCCCGCTTGGAAATGTGACGTTCGGTACCCACGAACTGACCAGACTGATATGGTGGTGCATCAATTCCAGCAAATGCAATCAAACCCTTGCTGTTATGAAAACGTCTGACATCTCCGATGTCTGCTATCAGTCTTGGAGCCAAAGTGTCACCTACGCCTCCCATAGCCCTGACTACAGGGTATTCCGGCAGACTCTTGGCTAACTCTTTCATGTGTGCTAATATTGTGTTGAGAGTTTCATTGACTCTTTTCAGCACTTCAACGGCCTCGTGTACCAACATCTTGGTCGTTTGATTTGCTGGAAGTGTGGGGATGCCTTCTTTCGCCATTGAATAAATCTTAGCGGCTTTACTATGGTTTTGATGGTATCCCTTTTTCTCTG
>JAGAFN010000024.1 GCA_017612585.1 Bacillota bacterium
GAAACAAATACGCCGTGTTCTTTCAGATAGGTTGCCACCGGAAGATGGTAGATGCTTGTAGCCTCCATAACGACCTTAACATCTTCATCAAGCCTGCTGAACATTTCGACCACAGACTTTAAGTCTGAATCAGTATGCTGGAATTCGAACGGGCTTGCAATTATCTCCCCATACGGTTTAACAGCACACGCTGTACTTTTGCCTTTTGACACATCGATTCCTACGCTTATCATAACGACCTCCTGAGTATAATTTGTAGCTGTTCCAACCGCACTCATTACAACTCATTTTAGTTCGTTACGCGGAAGCTGATGATGTCCCAACCTGCTTAAACGAGTCCATATAACAAGGGGCTGGTTGACGGTTTTCATGTCGGATGCAATGACCCAGAAAAGAGCCTCGCCAGACCAACTACTTCCCTCATTATATGAAATAAGTGCAGCAAGTAGAGTATGCTCTCTATCTGCTACACTTTTATGGTACTAAAAAGGGCCGATGTGGCCCTTAAAACTAGCTCGCAATTTCCTTTATCACTTTTATCAGATCGTCGACTTCCTCGTCCGTCGTGCTCCAGGATGTGCAAAGCCTTATTATTGTCGAAGAATCATCAAATTTTTCCCAGAATTCATATCGCACTTTTTCGCCAAGCTTGGCAAGTTTTTCGTTATCCAAAACTATGAAAATTTGGTTGCTCGGCGTTTCAAAATAGTACTTGTATCCAAACTCCACTAGAGCCCTTCTTATTCTATGCGATGTCCTTATAGCTGTCTCACCTATACTCATATAGAGGTCGTTTGAGAAGAGTTCATCAAACTGGATTCCGAGGAGTCTCCCTTTTGCAAGGGACCCTCCGTGCTGCTTAATCATCGTATAGAGATGCGGAATACGGTTTGGATTAGGGAGCACCACAGCTTCTCCGAGCAGCGCTCCGCATTTGGTTCCGCCGATATAAAACGCATCGCAAAGCTTTGCTATGTCCTTTAGCGTCAGGTCGTTTTCCGGACACGCGAGCGCATAGGCAAGCCTTGCTCCATCGAGATACAAAGGTATATCAAAATCGTCGCATACCGACCTTAGTTCAGTAAGCTCCTCCTTGGAATAGAGCGTTCCGAACTCCGTCGGATGAGAGATATATACCATGCCCGGAAATACCGAGTGCTCGTGGTTAGAGTCGTTATAGAAATCCGTAATGAATGTACGAAGATCACCCGCATCGAGTTTTCCTTCTTTATGCGGACGCGCGAGGACCTTATGGCCCGTAGCCTCAATAGCTCCACCCTCATGGATGTTAATATGCCCCGTGTTTACTGCAACAACTCCCTCATAAGGTCTGAGAAAGGCCTTAATCATCACGGCATTCGCCTGCGTGCCGCCCATCAAAAACTCAATCTGAGCATCCGGACATCCACAAGCATCGCGAATTTTATCCTTTGCCGCATCGCAGATTAAATCCTCACCATAACCGGCTGTCGCAAGCATATTGGTATCATTCATACGCTTTAGGATATTCGGATGCGCACCCTTCATATAGTCGCTGGCGAACGGAAGTTTATCCTTCATATTTCCCACCTTGTACTCCTTATTATCACTTACTTTTCTTCTACATATTTCCTGATTGCCTTGAACGTTTCTTCGCTTACTACGTGTTCCATGCTGCATGCATCCATATCGGCTATCTCATGGTCCACACCAATTTCAGTAAGCCACGCTCTAAAGAACTGATGGCGCTCGTAAACACTCTTAGCCAGTTTCTTACCCGTCTTTGTGAGGGTTATATAACCTTCCTCGGAAACTTCTATATAATCCCTCTCCTTCATATTCTTAACCGCAACACTAATGCTTGACTTCTTGTATCCAAGTTCGTTTGCGATATCCACGCTCCTCACAACCGGCTTTTTTTCACCGATTATCAGTATTGCTTCCAAATAATCTTCCAAAGATTCGTTGTGCTTCATAATTATCTCCCTATAACCGGAATCAGTTTAGTCTGACAGTTAAATTATAGGATATCGCAATGCATCTTTCAATTTGATTTTTCCCTGTACCGAATGTAGAATTATACTGATATGACTAATAATAGATTACCCATTCCCAAATACGGCATTGTTCCGGCGGCGTTTTATATCTTGGCTATACCGCTTTATTTTATTACTCATTTGATAGCATCAAACCTGCCGCACCACAATGCTTCGCTTCCTCTCGATTCATCCATTCCATTTGTTGCATCGTTTATTTGGATATATGTACTTGCCTACCTCCAATGGTTCGTAGGTTATGTTGCACTGGCAAGAAGCGATGAATCAATTTGCAAAAAATACTTTGGCGGCGAGCTTATCGCAAAGATATTGTGCGCCATCATCTTTATACTTATTCCGACCACCATGGTTCGCCCCGAGATTTGTGCATGCGATGCTTCCAGCAATCTTGTGAGATGGATGTATACAATAGATAGTCCCGATAACCTTCTTCCATCAATCCACTGCATGGAAAGTTGGCTTGTGGCGCGCGGGCTAGCGAAAACCAATGCTCCAAAGCCCGCAAAGATAATAATGTGGGCATTTACCATTCTCGTATGTTTATCAGTAGTATTCGTCAAGCAGCACGTAGTCGTTGATATCGCAGCAGGCATTCTTGTGGCGGAATTAGGACTATACCTCGGAAATAAAGTAAGAATACGAAATCTCTATGATTCCGTCGAGAACAAGCTGGGTATCAGATAGAATTCGCAAATCCAAATCAGTTCTTGCGTCAACCCATTCAGAAAATCATCTATGGCAACAAAAAAGAGGCCGAGCCTCCTTTTTTACACCATCTGAACTGCGGGCTCGTTCTGTATTTCCAGTGCCACACGTTCCACGATTTCGCTGCAAACATCGAAGGAAGTGTTTGTATCCGGCGTTCTCACATTGTATTCTATAAGAATACCGTTTTCCGCGTTCTTGAAGATGATATTTGTGTTTTCTTTTTTGTTCTCTGTCTTCTCGTGAGACATGATTGCATTTATGATTATAGCCTTTGCCTTTTCGAGATCAGAGTCGAAACTGACTTTTATATTGTTTATATAGTTAACACCGTTTTTGTAATCGCTGTTTACAACGATGCACGATTCCATTATTGCATTTGGAATTATAATTACGTTGCGGTTGTAATCCTGAATCTTTAGGTGAAGGATTCCGCGTCTTATTACATTACCGGATGCGACATCGCGTCCAATCTGCCTTATGAATATCTTGTCGCCCTTCTTAAACGGACGAGTAAAGAAAATAACGATGCCATAGATTATATTGTTCAAGGTCTTCTGCATGACGAAGGATGCCGCTGCAACTATGACCGCTGTCAGAATTGTTTTATCCATAATTCTTTCCCCTCTTATCAAACTTTCACTACATAATAAGCACTTTTAAAGGGTTTTGCAAGAACTATTTCTTTAATCTTTCCTTAAATCCCTCTGTATAATAGACATTCCCATCTTGGTCGACCCACATTGCTTCCGCGCCTTCCGCTAGAACAATCTTCTCTCCACTCTCTCTGTCCATCAGGAATACAGCCGTAGACAGCGCATCCGCAAGGCCCGAGTCCTCGCATAATATGGTTACGCTTCTCCAGCGACTACCGGGCATGAGCGTGGACGGATCTATGATGTGATGGTAGTTCACACCATCAACCGTATAAAACCTCTGATAATCTCCGCTCGTAACGACTGAACCATTAACGAGGGTTACCTTCTCCACATAGTCGTCGGCGGCACCGTTTGGATTCCTTATCCCGATTACCCAAGGCGTGTCGCCGCCTTCTTTGCCGCCGGTTGCAACTACGTTCCCCCCGACACTTATGAGATAGCCCTCCGGAAGTTTTTTTGATGCCATCTGTATTGCGTAACCCTTTGCAATCGCCCCAACATCTAGTCTCGCATTAACGTCCGTCAACATAACCGTTGATGCCGATTCGTCGATTACCAACTTATCTATCCCGCAGTGCTGTTTGGCAGCCTTTAGTTCCTCCATATCCGGGAGATAAGCATCCTCCGGATTATTCTCACCGGCCTCTCTCGCATTGTGCCAAATAGATAGCACCGGTCCAAGCGTAACATCGACCGCGCCACCCGTCATATCATACACATCTTTGCAGAACGTGAGCAAAGAAATAATGCGCTCGTCAACCTCTACCGGAGCGATACCCGCATTGTCGTTTATTGTTTTCACATTCAGAAGATTCGGATACTCTTCGTAGATATCAAAGAGTTCATGACAAAGCAAGAACTCCTCGTAGAAGGGCTTTAGCGCCTCATGGAAGGCCTTTTCATCCACCGCATATCCCTTGACTATAGTTACGGTATCAAAGAGCGAAAAATAAGTCTCCTGATATGCTTCCAATTGTTGAAAATCCCCTGCCGGGGTAGGTTCCTTTGCGGCACAACCGCAAAGGAACACTATGCCAATCAGCAGGGGAATAAGAATCTTTTTTATTCTTTTATGCATTGTCAACCGCTTTTATTTAGCGTTCTTAGCAGCCTCTACGATAAGTGCAACATAGCCTGCTGTGTCTGCCAATGTAGCTTCGGAAACAGCATCAACGCCCTCAGCTTCTGCAATGGTGAGACCATTTACTGCAGCCTGGATAGCATTGTAGTTATCGTCGATTCTTACTGTGGAACCGCCCTTGGAAGCCATCAGTTCACTGTAATAGTCAGCTTCGCATCTCTTGGAGAGAAGAACCTGTCCCTCTGCATAACCTGCAGCAAATCCGTCTGCAGCATCAGAGTTCGGAACGCCCTCTACCTGTGTGCCGTCAGCGAACTGGAACTCATCAAGCCAGCTGAGAACGATTGTTGTTCCATCTGTAAGAGCAGCAGCTGTTGAGAAGCACTTGTTTCCGTGAGCAGCGCCAACCTGAACGTTCAGCTTAAGAGCAGAAACATCTCCTGCATAAGTAACTGCAGGTGTTCCCTGAGCAACCTTTGCTGCTTCTGCGATTGCAGCAAGATAGTTACCTGTGTCAGCAAGAGTAGCTTCTGAAACCGCGTCAACAGCCTTCTCGTCACCCTTGAACGCTTCGAGCTCAGCGATTGTCTTGCCTACTGCAAATGCCTGGATTGCATCGTAGTTAGCATCGATAGCTACTGTGGAACCAGCCTTTGAAGCCATGTTTGCACTGTAGTATTCTGTTTCCATTCTCTTGGAGAGAAGTACTTGACCATCTGCATAACCTGCAGCGAATCCGTCTACAGCGTCGGAGTTCGGAACGCCCTCTACCTGGGTTCCGTCAGCGAACTGATACTCATCGATGAATGCAGCTACGATTGTGTCACCCTGAACAACAGCGGTTACCTGGGAGAAGCATTTGTTTCCGTGTGCAGCTGTGATAACCTGTCCAATCTGGAGTTCAGCACCACCCTCTTCAGTAGCTTCCTCAGTAGCTTCCTCAGTAGCTTCTTCAGCTTCCTCTTCAGCTTCTTCTGCCTGTTCTTGTGGCTTTTCTTCAGGCTTTGTTTCCTTGGCAGCACATGCAGCCATGAATACCATCATAGCTATGAGCATAATTACCAATAACTTTTTCTTCATGATTTTAATCCTTTCATCTTCCACGACTTCATGCCTTGAAACTCTCGTAATTTCATGCACGCCCATGGGATTATAGCACTTTACAAAGCATATTGCAATACACCAAAAAAGTGCTCACGTAAGCGGTCCCCGGCAGGTGTTGCCGGGGACTTTTTTCGCTTTCCAATCGTATCGGTAGTTTCGCCTTTCATCACGTAACTACTTCGAGGAAGGACGGAATCAGCTCGCCTTCATAGTAGAAGAGACCTCTTCCGATTTCATCGATAGTCCACTCTCTCTGCGGGTTGTCAGGATATGCAGCATAGCCGCCTGCATAAGTTTCGATTCTGTTTCCGGATGGCTCCCAGAAATAGATTGTCTGTCCACGTGTGATAGCATGTCTTGTAGGACCAATGTCTCTCTTGATGCGATACTTACCAATGTGGTCAGCAGCATTTCCGATTGCATTCCAATCTTCAAGATAGAACGCATGGTGGTGGATTGTGTTCGGTCTCTCGTATTCTACGAATGCGATGTCATGAGCCTTGTTTCCGCCTGTTAGCCATACAGCGAATCTCTTGCCGTCCGGTGTGTTGCAGAACTCCGGAGCAAAC
>JAGAFN010000025.1 GCA_017612585.1 Bacillota bacterium
AACGGTTTTTCCTCTTCCGTCATATTGTCTGTAGGTTCGCCTTCAACTTCACCCTCCGCTATAGACATGATGCTGTCAACTTCGACATCAAAGTTCTTTACGAGTCTAATGAACCCTGCTTTGGCTTCTTCTTCGGTCTCGTACTGAATGAGAGCAACATCATCGAGAACTGCAATTACAGGTTCTCCTTCGAGATTATTGACATCACCCTTTACGATAAGACGCTTGGAAGCAAAGTCGATATCAGGAAGTATTGTTTCTGTAAGATAAGGTTCGGGGTCAACGGCAATTCCGTTTACCAGCACCTCAAAGTGAAGGTGTGGGCCACTTGAGTCTCCCGTGCTACCCACAAGACCAATCTGCTGACCTCTTACAACGCTCTGTCCTATTTCGACATTGATTTCGCTCATATGTCCGTATCTTGTTTCAAGACCGTCTTCGTGACTGATTACGACAAGGTTTCCGTATCCGCTTACGTATTCTGCACTTATTACATTTCCGCCTTCCGAAGCTATAATTTCCGTTCCCTCTTCGGCTGCGATGTCGATACCCTTGTGGTCGGACGAACCTACGCCGTTTGTATCGGAGGAATCCCGATAACCAAATCCACTCGTTACTTTTCCTTCGCTAGCGAGCGGATACATGAGCACGCTGTCAATCGGCGCGTCACCCTCAGATATTTCACTAATTTGCAAATCACCGTATGCGACCATCGTAAATGTCGGCATAATCAGTGCTGCAAAAACCAGCGAAACAACAATTGATTTTAGAATCCTTTTTGCATTTTGCATTTTCTTCTCCTTTCTTAATAAAAAAGAGCACCTTCTGGTGCTCCCAAACAAATAGGCCGCAAGGCTAAATGCCCGCGGCCCCTATTCCTTTTTACCGGATATCGATTTTATATCACATTTTTTACCTTATGTCAAATTTTCCCATACAAATGGCTTGATTTCAACGAAAACTATTCGAGATTTCTTTCGCACGCTCCATCAATGCTTCGTGCTCATTTGGAATCTTTTCTTCCAAAACTTCTTCGAGGAGTTCTTTCATAATTTCTCCAACCTTTGGTCCCTCGGAAATTCCGAGCGCTATGATGTCTCCACCTTTGATGTTAAGCGTCTTAAGCGAAAGCGCGCCCTCTTCTTCGATTAAGCGATGCCCCATCTCTTCGATTGCCGCAATCTTATCCATTCTGTCGGCAACCGTCGGAGACTGCGCACGGTTATCCGCACGCGTGATTGCAACCCATTTGTCAAACAGGTCCGGCGTGACTTTCATGATTGTGCGCCTCATGGATTTCTCATTAAACTCAGGCCTTAGGTCGTGCCATCTCACGATTGTCAATACGTCTTCGCGCGTAGCATTGTCAAATCTGAGCCTGCGCATTATTCTCTCCGCCATCTCATAACTAACTTCCGGATGACCAAAGAAATGACCAACGCCGTCCTCGCCTTGAATGAAGCTCGGCGGCTTGCCTATGTCATGAAAGAGCGCAGAGAATCTGCTCACGGGATTCGCAGGCGATCCGCTGACAACTCGAATAGTATGCTCCCAAACATCATAGATATGATAAGGTGTCTTCTGATCGAATCCGACCATCGGAAGAACCTCGGGAATAACAACTCCTATAACATCATGGTATTCTCGCAAGACACCTTCAACATAGTCTCCGGTCAGAATGCCTTCGAGTTCCTTTTGAATTCTTTCTTTGCTTACGCGTTCTTCGATGTCCTGCTCCCTCTCTATGATTGCGGCCTTTGTTTTCTCTTCAATTTCAAAACCAAGTTCAGACGCAAATCTAAGCGCGCGAAGCATCCTTAAGGAATCTTCATTAAATCTTTCTTCCGCTTCGCCTACGGTTCTTATAATCTTCTTTTCTATATCCTCGCATCCGCCAAACGGGTCTATGAGTCCATCAGCATCGTTATATGCCATCGCATTAATCGTAAAGTCCCTGCGCGCAAGATCTTCCTCGATATTATCCGAGAATGTCACGCTATCAGGATGGCGGCCATCCGAATAAGAGGAGTCCTTTCTAAATGTCGTAACCTCAACGTGAGCGCCATCATGAATCACGGTTACGGTTCCATGTTTGGAACCTGTATCTATCACTTTGTC
This sequence comes from Bacillota bacterium, assembly GCA_017612585.1. GTDB lineage: Bacteria > Bacillota > Clostridia > Peptostreptococcales > Anaerovoracaceae > Eubacterium_B. Next base: position 2,119 of record JAGAFN010000025.1, read on the forward strand.
AATGCTAAAGACCGCCGTCGTTTCTTCCGGCCTGGCATCAGTCGTAACATCGTAATCCTTAGGTTCCCTTCCCATAATCGCATCGCGAACACAGCCTCCGACGATATATGCTTTATAGCCCGATGCCTCAAGTTTTGAAACTATATATTTAATTTCTTCAGGGATGATGATTTTCACTTCTCTCTCCATTTCTGCAATACATTTTTCTTTTCACATTACGCGATTGCAAGTCTATTACACAAATGCAAATCTCTTACGCGAATGCTATCTGCACGAGCAGCATATACGAAACCGTTCCGACCACTATTGAAAGAAGCGCCTGCTTCCTCCATACCTGAAGGCCCGCCGTTATAAATATTGCGATGAGTTCAGGCAGGCCATGCGGCCAAGATATAATAGCCGTCTCTCTGAAACAATATACGAGCAGCATCCCCATTATCGCATATGGCAGATACTTTCCAATGTATTCAATAAATGCCGGCGTCTTGTTTCCTCTGAAGATTATGAACGGCACAGCCCTTAAGAATATGACAACAGCAGACATCACCGCTATGAGAAGAATAGAATGCATAGTGTTCATGGCATCATATCCTCCTCGTCCCTTATAAGTTCAGCCTCAATGTCCGAACCGCCTGTGGCTTCAGTATCACCCTTCATGAATCTCTTTCCAAGCGCAAGCACGGCGACAATCAGAACCATTGACGGAATCAAAAAATTTCCCTTTCCGAATATCAAAAGGCAGATAAGCGTAACCGCAATCCCCGATAATGCAGGAAGATGGTTTTTTGTTTCCCTCCATTGGTCCACAAATACGGTTATGAATAGCGCAGTCATCACAAATTCAATCCCTGCGGTATTAAACTTCATCGCAGAACCCAAGAGAACGCCGAGTACGCAACCTATCATCCAATAGCAGTGGTCAAATATCGTAACCAGTAGGCAGTAAAGATGATCGCTACTACCTTCCGGTGCTTCCGTACTGCACAGAAGAGCAAAGTTTTCATCTGTGAGACCAAATATCAGCCAAGGCTTCTTCCATCCGCTGTTCTTATATCTTTCTATCATCGGTATGCCGTAGAAGATATATCTAGCATTCACAACGAGCGCCATGATTGCCGTAGTGATTACTGATGCGCCGGAGCCAAGTAAATCCACACCAACATACTGCATCGTTCCGGAATACATAGTGAGCCCCATGATGAGCGCCCACACCCAGCCGTATCCCGCTTTCTGAAGAAGCACACCAAAACCGATGCCAAGCACCACATAGCCCGTCATAATCGGAATCGTACGTATAAAAACCGTCTTCACCAGCTTCTTACTCATACCGCATAGTATATCACATAACGGCAACGGTTTGTTCATGTCAGCGCAAAGCTGTGATTGTGTGCTAGCTTTTCCGCAGGAGCGCAGCAATTACACGTGAATTAAAGAAGGACCTCTGTGAGGTTGTCAGTGGGTACGAAGTACCTTCACGGAAACCTCCAGAGGTCCGATTTAATTGAGTATGTAATTGCCAGCGACGAGGACTTGCTGGCACACAATCATAGTTTGCGCTACATATGGGCAAGCCGTTACATCATGCCCATTCCGCCCCCCATCCCTGCCATCGCGGCAGCAGCTGCGGCTGCGTTTTCATCCTTGATATCCACGATGCCTGCTTCTGTTGTGAGGAGCATTGCGGATGCGGATGCTGCATTCTGGAGTGCGGAGCGCGTAACCTTTGCAGGGTCAACGATTCCGTCCTTGATCATGTCAACGTATTTCTCTGTTGCGGCATTGAATCCAAAGCCCTTCTTCTGAGCCTTTACTGCGTCGACAACTACGCTTCCTTCAAATCCTGCGTTCTCGGCAATCTGACGAACAGGTTCCTCGAGGGCCCTTATGATGATGTTGGCGCCTGTCTTGGCATCTCCATCCAGCGTATCCGCATATTTCTTCACTGCGGGGATTGCGTTTACGAGAGCAACTCCGCCTCCTGAAACGATACCCTCTTCAACCGCTGCCTTTGTAGCATTAAGAGCGTCTTCAATTCTTAACTTTCTCTCCTTGAGTTCGGTTTCCGTTGCAGCACCTACTTTGATTACTGCTACGCCGCCGGAGAGCTTAGCGAGTCTTTCCTGAAGTTTTTCCTTGTCGTATTCGGAATCGGATGTTTCGATCTGGTTCTTGATTGCGGCAACTCTGTTCTTGATTTCTGCCTTTGCTCCTCCGCCGTTAACGATCGTTGTGGATTCCTTGTCAACCTTTACTGTCGATGCTGTACCGAGTAGATCAACTGTTGCTTCCTTGAGGTCGTAGCCGACTTCTTCGCTGATTACTGTACCGCCCGTAAGGATTGCGATATCTTCCATCATGGCTTTACGTCTGTCGCCAAAGCCCGGAGCCTTGACAGCAACAACGTCGATGATACCTTTTAGCTTATTAATAACGAGAGTTGCAAGAGCTTCGCCCTCTACATCCTCTGCAACTATGAGAAGCTTTCTTCCCTGCTTTACAATCTGCTCGAGAAGCGGAAGAAGATCCTGGATGTTCGAAATCTTCTTGTCGGTCAAGAGAATATACGGATTCTCAAGTGTCGCTTCCATCTTCTCTGTGTCGTTAACCATATACGCTGAGAGATATCCTCTGTCGAACTGCATACCGTCAACTGTATCGAGGTTAGTTCCGAGCGACTTGGACTCTTCTACCGTGATAACGCCGTCGCGTCCAACCTTTTCCATGGCCTCCGCGATAAGGTTTCCGATTGTTTCATCGGATGCGGAAACGGATGCAACCTGTGCGATGCTGGACTTGTCCTGAACCTTCTTGGAGTTCTTCTTAATCTCTTCAACAGCTACTTCAACTGCACCTTCGATTCCCTTCTTTAGAATCATCGGATTGGCACCCGCCGCAACATTCTTGAATCCTTCTTTGATTATGATCTGCGCAAGAAGTGTAGCGGTAGTTGTTCCGTCACCGGCTACGTCATTTGTTTTAGTCGCAACTTCCTTTACGAGCTGTGCGCCCATATTCTCCGTTCCGTCCTCGAGCTCGATTTCTCTTGCGATTGTCACACCGTCATTTGTGATAAGGGGAGAACCATACGTCTTGTTGATGAGTACATTTCTTCCCTTTGGGCCAAGTGTAATCTTGACCGTATTTGCCAGCTTGTCAACGCCGGCCTGGAGAGCGCGTCTTGCTTCCTCTCCGTAAACAATATTCTTTGCCATTTTATTACCTCCCGGCGAGTCTCCTCGCGAATTTTATTCTTTATTTCACTGTAGCCAGAATATCTGACTGATCCATCAAAGTATATTCTTCTCCACCATATTTGATGTCGGTTCCCGCATATTTTGCAAAGATAACCTTATCGCCTTCTTTGAGTTCCATGGGCTCGTCCTTTGTTCCGGGACCCACTGCCACTACCTCGGCTACCTGCGGTTTTTCCTTTGCAGAATTCGTCAGGATGATTCCACCCTCTGACTTCTCCTCAGCCTCAAGTTTCTTGATGAGAACTCTGCTGCCAAGAGGCTTAATTCCTATGCTCTTTGCCATTTTATCTACCTCCGTTAATTGTTTATTCATGCATTAGCACTCTTAACATAAGAGTGCTAACCCAAAGACTATTGTATGTTTTTATACTTGTAATGTCAACAGTATTTTTACCCCTAAATCTATCCCTCAAGCTCCCTGATGTAGTAGAAGAGATATTGCTGGGCAAAACCGCCCAAATCGCCGAATTTGGCCTCTGCAAAGGCCTGCATGCCCTTGACATCGCACTCGTCGAATTTGTACATACGGCTCATTACACGCCTAACCCATACATCTATCGGGAAGCTGTCCATCTTTCCCAGGCCAAAGAGCCCGATGCAGTTCGCAACCTTTGGTCCTACCCCGCAAAGCTTATTTAGATCATCAAAGGTCTCAGGGAGGCAATCTTCCTCAACGGCCTTTGCTGTCTCTATGAGATAGCGCGCCCTATAGCCGAGTCTCACCGGTGCGAGATCTTCTTCCTTGAGCCCTGCTAGAACCTTGCTCGTCGGGAGTTCGTTTGGAGTTAATCCGACCTCGTCGAGAATAGCTATCTCCTCCGCCTTATTCTTTTCGGTCCCGGCAAGCTCAATCGGTTCGCCGTAGAGAGCAGCGAGTTTTTCTATGCAGCCCTTGATTCTCGGAATATTGTTGTTCTGCGAAATGATAAAAGAAATAATCGTCTCCCAAAGATCCTGCTTTAGAATCCTTATTCCCTTTCCGGCTGCGATTGCCGTCTTCATAGTATCGTCGCCGCGCGAAAGTTTTCTCTTTATAGCCGCGTAATCTCTGTTCAAATCAAGATACGCAGGCCAAAGCTCTGTCGCGTCGGTTTTATTTGTATTAGCACCCAACTCCGTTATATGAAGATGCTTTTCTTTTTTATCGTAGTCGATACGCGCGATGTGACCCCTCGCAATACCGATATATGATTCGGTCGCACGAGCCTGCGCTCCATCGGATTTCTTTGCGCCACCGGCCTCGTCCGCCTCACTCGCATCCTCACTTCCGAGCGCGCGCCACCTAAAGCACTGCCCGCACTCAAATGTCTCCCTAAGATTTATATCGCTTATCGGCGCATATCCATATACCGGCGCATGCGCTGCATTTCTTTTGTATGTAATCAAATAATCCATTTTTGCTTCCACATTCATTCCAAACAATCAATAACCCACATCCGAACTGATAAGCTGGCGAACTGATAAACTATCTAGCTGATAAACCAGCGAACTAATTAACCAGCGATCTCACTTCTATGTCAACTCTTACGACATTAAATGCCGTCATCTCTTCTATCACATCCGTTAAGCGCTTCTGAAAATCCATCGCGGTTTCCCAAATTGACGCGCTTTCCCTTAGGTCTATTACGGCATTTACGGTAAGCTGCTCCGGTTGACTTCCTGCATATACCTTTATGACCGAGTCAACACCCTTAACCTCACTTCCAACACATTTGGCAATATCCGTAACCACTCTGTCATTTATGAGAAAGTCTCCTAGGTAGCTATATGTAGGTCTAACTACTGTCTTGGCTTCAGACTCTCCTCGCTTGGCACGATGGAGTCCCGTCGCTATCGCTTCTTGCGCTCTTTCCTTTGCCGTCCAAAGAAGCTTCTGCGGATCCATAAAGTATCCGGCAAAGTCCCTCTTTAGCTGGAGCGTAGGAGCCGGAATTACATGCTTACCCTGCTGGTTTCTCGACTTCTCCGCAACCTCGCGCTCCTCCTCGGTCGTTATATCCTCTATGTATATTCTCTCGGTTATTCCCGGAAGACCGATACGCGCCGCGATTCTATCCGTCATCTCGTCAGAAGTCCCGACAACGAGAATTGATTCAGGATTTATCTTTTTAATTGCAGCCGCAACGGAATCGGCGTGAGCCTGGTCGGTAAACAGCGCAGTCTTAATAGCGCCAATCTTGGTATGCTGGCGCTTTGCCGAAGTTCCACCTGCTACTCCGTCCTTATATATCAGGAGACCGTCGTCGATCAGACAGTCGATTCCCCTGTCGATCATGAGTATGGGTGCCTGATAAGATTTTCCCGTGCCGCTCGGGCCCGAAAGAGAATAAATTTTCATCTTTACATTTATCAACTTCTTTGCTACAATGTGCTCGGATTGTAGTATAGAACATCTTGTAAGGAGGTTATAATATGGCTTATAAGATTACAGATGCGTGCATCAGCTGTGGCGCTTGCGCTGCTGCTTGCCCGGTAGAAGCTATCTCCGAAGGCGACGGTCAGTTCGTTATCGATCCTGACAAGTGCATTGACTGCGGTTCTTGCGCTGCTGCTTGCCCGGTAGATGCTCCGGTTGAAGACTAATAATAAAGTCTAATCAAAAATCCCGCCTTGATGGCGGGATTTTTTCTTACTATTGCTGATCCTCTACGTATTTAACCAGGTCGCCCACCAACTGGAATTTCTCCGCATCCTCATCAGGAATCTCGATATCGAACTCTTCTTCGATTGCCATGATGATTTCAACCGCGTCGAGGGAATCCGCCTCAAGATCCTTCATGAGATTTGTCTCCGGCGTTACCATGGATTCGTCCACGCTGAGCTGTTCTACGATTATTTCCTTAATTCTGTCAAATACCATTTACTTTCCTCCAAATTCTATTCCCCGTTCTTAGTCGCCATATTGCGCTTAGAACTCAAATACTCCTAATTTACATTTGCTATTATAGACAACTAATTATTGCATTGCAACCGCTTTTTTTGATGCTATTTTGATGCGTTTTTAACACTTTTTTCGCATGCGTTTGCCACATTTTTCATGAGAGATTGTCCCACTCGTCGTAAGCGTTTTCGACGATTTCTTTGAGTTCCGCCATTTCCTTTGCAAGTTTGGCGAGAGCCTCGTAATCGGATGCAATCGCGGGATCCATCATTTCCACTTCGAGCTCGCATATTCTCTCTTCCGACGTCGATATCAAAGTCATGAGCCGCTCGTTTTCTCTCGCACGCCTTCTTTCTTCGGCTTCCCTCTGTTTTTGAAGTTGCCGCTCTTCTTTGGAACCTGCGACGAGCGATTCTGCGGCGATGACCTGCTGCTCGGATTTTTCGGAATCCGTTTTATCCGCTCTCACTTTTTCTGGGTTTCCATTCGCAGCACCTTCATTTGCATTATCTGCAGCGACGACCTTGGGCTCCTTTCCGCTCATGCGTTTTAGATATGCTTTACCGGTCTCCGCGGATTCTTTCTTTGCAAGATAATAATCGTATTTGCCAAGATACTCTCTAATTCCGTCAGCAGTTAGTTCAAATATCCTGTCAGGAATCTTATTTAGGAAATACCGGTCGTGTGTAACGGTGATTACTGTTCCCGGATAATCCGAGAGCGCGTCCTCAAATGCTTCCTTTGATTCTATGTCAAGGTGGTTCGTAGGCTCGTCCAGCACCAAAAAGTTCGCTCCGCTCATCATGAGTTTAAGGAGCGATAGCCTCGCCTTTTCTCCGCCCGATAGATCCCCGACGTTTCGGAAAACCATATCGCCGCGGAACAAAAACCTTCCGAGAATATTTCTTATCTCTCCATCTGTATATAGCCGGTGTTCGTTATGAATCTCGTCGATCACCGTATTGCTATTCGTGAGTAGTTGCTGCCCCTGGTCATAATAACCGAATTCAAGATTGTGACCGTGCCTTATATAACCCGAGATTTCAGGTATCTCTCCTATCAGGGTTCTGAGAAGCGTTGTCTTGCCGATTCCGTTCGCACCTACTATGCAGATTCTTTCGCCTCTCTTGATATCAAAGTCAACATTCTTAAACAGCGCGTTCTTTCCATCAAATCCGCCCGCAAGATTCTCTGCCAAAAGCGCATCATACCCGCTCTGGAAGTTTTCTTTAAAGTCGATCTTTAAGGTCGCCTGTTCACCCTTAGGTTTTTCCAATCTCTCTATATGCGCAAGTCTTTTCTCTCTCGATGCGGCACGCTTTGCGAGTTTTTCAGTCCCGCGCTCCTTATACGATCTTATGAGAGCTTCCTGCCTTTTAATCTCCTCTTGCTGCTTGTTGAATGCTTTTTGCTGAATGTCCTTTGACTGCTTTCTCTTCTTCTGATACTCGGTGTAATTGCCTTCATATACGGTTAAGTGCTTATCCTCAACCTCAAATACTCTATTCACCGTCTGATCCAGAAAATATCTGTCGTGAGAAATGAGTACTATGGTTCCGCTATATGACTTTAGATATTGCTCGAGCCATTTGAGCGTCCCTATATCGAGGTGGTTCGTAGGCTCGTCCAAGAAAAGTATGTCCGGTTTTTTAAGAAGGAGGCATGCGAGCGAAAGTCTCGTCCTTTCTCCACCCGAAAGCGAATTCGTCTTCTGGTCGTAATACTCTTCACCGAATGCCATGGAAGAAAGAACACCGTTAATCTCGCTCTTATACGTATAGCCGCCCTTTCTTTCAAACTCATGCTGAAGGGTATTCAGCCTCGTCCATTTGCTAGAGCTTACGTCGACGCTCGAGGTTTCGTCAGCGCTAGAGGCGCCATCAACACTCGATTTCTCGTCAGCGCTAGCTTTAGTTGCCTCTTCCGCTATCTCGCGTGCAAGCCTTTCGATTTCTCGCTCCATCTCGTCGAGACCGCTAAAGATATCGCTAACCTCTTCTATCACGGTGCGCTCACTGTCAAATACGTCACGCTGCTTTAGATATCCGACGCTTACATCCTTTGATATAAAGAAATTCCCGTCGTCTGCTGCGAGTTCGCCCGTAAGCATGTTAAGAAGAGTGGTTTTGCCCGCACCGTTACGGCCGACTATTCCCACTCTGTCGCCTGCATTTATGTGGAAGGACACTCCCTCCAATATGACCTCGGTGCCGTAGTTCTTACCGAGGTCCGATGCTGATAAAACTATCATGTCTTTGTCCTATTATTGCCTTATTATTGCCGCATTATCGCATTACCAACCAATGTCCGCGTAGGCATTACCAACCAATGTCCGCGTAGGCATTACCAATCTATGTCCGCGTAGGTATCACCAATCGATGTCCGCGTATGCGTCGAGCGTAAGATCGTCCGTGCCCTCCGCCATGTATTTATAGTATGCAGCCGCGCCAATCATCGCAGCATTGTCCGTGCAAAGTATTTTCTCCGGAAGGAAGAGATCTATCCCTTCTTCTTCGCATCTTCTTGCTAGTTCTTCTCTCAGTTTTCCGTTTGCTGCGACTCCTCCGGCTAGTACGAGTTTTTCTTCGCCCATATCCTTAACAGCTGAAATCGCCTTTTCCACGAGAACTTCAACAACCGCATCCTGAAAAGCTATCGCAACGTCTTCCGTCTTTGGCTCATTCCCTTTCTGTCGCTCTGAGTTCACATAGTTAAGAACTGCGGTTTTGATTCCGCTGAAGCTAAAGTCGAGACTCCCCTTCTCAAGATAGACGCGCTTAAAATAAATCGCATCTTTGTCGCCATATCTTGCTGCCTTCTCTATCTTTGGTCCGCCAGGATAACCTAGCCCTATTACCCTCGCAACTTTATCAAAGGCTTCGCCCGCGGCATCGTCTCTCGTTGAACCGAGAACCGTAGCATGAGTATAGTCCTCCATGCGAACAAGACTCGTATGTCCACCCGAAACGACCAGGCAGACAAACGGCGGCTCGAGCTCGGGATAACTTATGAAATTGCTGCTTATATGGCCGTACATATGGTTTACGCCTATAATCGGTTTACCGCTTGCAAATGCTAGACCTTTGGCTGCGGCGACACCAATTACAAGTGCTCCGATGAGCCCCGGTCCATTCGTTACAGCGATCAAATCTATATCGTCTAGCGACACCTTCGCTTCCGAAAGCGCCTTGTCTATTACATCGTTTATATTCGTGAGATGGTGGCGCGACGCAATCTCAGGGACCACACCGCCGTACTCCGTATGAATCGAAATCTGCGAGCTGATTATGTTGGAAAGAACTTCCCGACCATTACGAACAACGGCTGCGGCAGTTTCATCGCAGCTCGACTCAATCGCAAGTACCAATATTTCTTTTTTTGTCGCGTCATTTGTTTTCATTGTCAGTTCCGTAGTCGATGTTCTGCAGCTCCAACTCGCAGTTTTGAATTCGTGCTTATTGTTCCCTAATGCGATGCATCATTATCGCGTCCTCGCCGTTTTCGTAATATCCTCTTCTCGTACCCACATTGGTGAAATCGTGTTTCTTATAAAGAGCAATTGCGGCATCGTTTCCAGCGCGAACTTCGAGCACCCAAACACTAGCGCCGAATCTCTCGGTTTCTTCGATCACCCTATCCATGAGCATATTTCCGATTCCATGCCCCTGAAGCTCGGGGACCACGGCGACATTATTAATGGAACATTCATCAAACACGAGCCAGTATCCGAGATAACCGACTACGCGCGGCTTTCCATCACCGGTTTCGTCTTCCATTTCGGCAATTATGTACCTGCTTATCCTCGCTTCAACATCAGCCCTCACCATCTCCTCCGTCCAAGGATCAGAGAATATAAGCGGCTCGAGTGCTGCTATAGTCTTGATGTCTTCCTTTGTAGCATAACGAAAACTAATCTTTTCTTTGATATCGTATTCACTCATATCGCATTCACTTTTCTTGTGTATCCGCGCACTCGACAAGGATCCTCACCTATCAGTTTCCTGCCATGAGGCGAGCGAGTTTTTCTTCTCTCAATTTTTGTAGCGTTCCGTCCTCGAGTTTCTGCTCGGCCTCCGCCTTTCTCATATAGACAGGAATAAGTTCGTCGACGGTGCAGGTTTCTCCCTTTGCTAATTTCTCCGCGGCAAATCTCACAACCAAATCCGCTGTCTGATAGCGTTCGTCCTCATCGGCAAATTCTATAAGGCAGTTATTATGTCCCGCTCCCTTTTGTCTAGAAGTTTCTTCTCCGGCAGCGCATACTGATTCAATATCATTTTTGAACTCGTTAAGCCTATCCGAATATGCGTCCACGCCGTCGCCGTAGAAAACTATGCAAGAATCTTTCTTGGACACACATTCTTCAGCGCCCTCCGATGAAGCACAATACAAAGACGCTACTTCGTCAGAATCAATATACTTTTCAAGCTCCGCGAGCACGTCCTCAAGCATATACGGACCGGGCACAAGCACATCCACTCCCCTTGAAAATATTGCGCCATAGACCTGACCTCGGCGCGCATTAAAAATTGGAACTACTGTACAATCCTCCGAAAGCGACCTGAATATTTCTAATGTCGGTACAGCTATGCAAGGTATATCAAGCGCTTGAGCTACTGTCCTCGCGGTAGTTACGCCTATTCTAATTCCCGTGAATGACCCCGGCCCAATCGATGTGGCAGCCGCAGCGATACCTTTTACGTCAACACCGGAATCAGCCATAAGCCTTCTCGCATTATCCGTGAGACTCTTAAGATGACTCATTGGTTCATTTCCGTTCAGCATAAACAAGCGACTAGGATTATCCAAATCGAGAAGAGCAACGGAGCATATTGGACCTGTCGTTTCAAACCCTAGAATGTACATTTATAGATTCGCTCTCCCTCTTCACTTCCATATTCCATAAAGATGAGCTTGGCATCATCCGGAAGAATTTCCGCAACCATATCAGCCCATTCGATTATCGAGACTCCGCCGCGGTCAAAATATTCTTCCATACCGATTTCGAACGCATCGCTCTCCCCTTCCAGCCTATAAGCATCAAAATGAAAGAGCGGGAGCCTCCCCGAGTGAAATTCGTTAACAATAGTAAAAGTAGGGCTTGTTATGGTTTCTGTTATTCCAAGTCCTTCGGCAATATGCTTGGTAAGGGTAGTCTTGCCCGTTCCCAAGTCACCGATAAGCCCTACTACGTCACCCGCGCGGAGCTCATCGGCTAACTTTTTTCCGAACGTGGCGGTATCCGCCTCGTTCTTCATAATGTATTCCGTCATATTACTTTTCTGTTTGCTATTTTGTCGTTACTTCTTTCTCAACTTCTTTTTCTTCAGTCGTCACTTCTGTTTCTTCAGTCGCAGTATTCTCTTCAGTAGTTTCAATCTCAATATTGTCTGCAACAGTTACTTTATCAGTATCATCAACACTCTCCGGTTTCGCGCCAATAGGCTCACCGTTCACTATAAAGTCCTCCTGCGTAAGCCTATAGATTGCGTCGGCATAAATCTTTGTTGTGGTCTCGAGCCTCTCAATCGCAAGCCTCTCGTCTCTCTGGTGCATCAGGTCCGGATCTCCCGGAAAGAGTGCACCAAATGCGACGCAGTTCTTCATTGCACGCGCGTATGTGCCACCTCCGATTGTGAGCGGCTTGCTCTCCATATCTCCGGTATTCTCCTGATATATTTCCATAAATGTCTTTACCATCGGCGAATCGGGTTCAAAATATATCGGTTCCTGGTATGACTTCTTTACAATGCCGACATCGTACTGGTCAGTCACGGGAATCATGCCCGCGTAGACGTCATCATCAATCTTTGTTACAGGGAATCTCACGTTTACGGTGAACGTAAGCGATTTCTTGTCAAAGGTCGCAAGCCCAACGTTAAACGTAAGCGGTCCGCTCTTCTCGTCCTCCATCTGGCATCCGATTCTTTCGCCGTAGATATCGTGGCCGATGCATTTGTTGTAGAAGTTTATTACATCGTTCACTTCTTCCAGCGCAAAATTGAGCTGCCCGAGGAACTCCATTAGAACGGATATTGCGTTTAGCCCAAGATGCGGCTGCGCACCGTGAGCGGATTTACCTTCAACGATTATCTCCATGCTCTTACCGATAGATCTAGCGGTAATCTTAGGCTTTAGTCCGCGTATCTCGGGATGCATGGATTCAAACGCCTCAGCTTGCTCTTTGATTTTTGCATATATTGATGGATTGTCGGAGTTTACGAGCGCTCTTGCCTTTTCGGGAACCATATTGGGCGCCGCACCGCCTTCGAGCGATCTCAGTGTAAGACCCTTTAGCTTTCTGTCGGGAAGCTTTCTGATAAGTTCGAAATTGAGTATTCCCTTTTCTCCGTTTATTACCGGGAAGTCTCCATCCGGGGTGAATCCGTAGTCGGGAGTCCTCTCGAGCTCGAGATATTTGACCATTCCGCTCCAACCTGTCTCTTCGTCGCAGCCGAGGATTAGTCGTACCCTTGCAGCAGGTTCATAACCGGCCTCCTTAAGCGCCTTCATGGCATAGAGAGCAGCTACAACAGGACCTTTGTCGTCCGTCGTTCCACGTCCATATATATATCCTTCCGAAACATCGCCGCTGTATGGAGGAAAGCTCCATCCGTCACCCGCGGGAACCACGTCGAGGTGGCCGAGAATCGCCATAATCTTTCTTCCCGTGCCGTAGTCGATATGTCCTCCGTAGTTTTCGACATTCTTGGAATAGAAGCCCATCTCCTCACCTTTTTTAAGCGCGCTCACCAGCGAATCCTGAACACCTTGCCCAAACGGATAAAATTCTCCATCCGCGGTCTTTACCGGCTTATCTTGTTCGCTGTTAAAACGAATGAGCTCCTGGAGATATTCAATCTCCTCCTGCATATTTGCTTCTACTCTTTCGATATATTTTTGTTTCTCAATCTGCATTCTCGTTTCTCCTGCTAATCGGCAAATTATCTTATATAATCACTCACTCGCGGTCTATAAACATCCGCCTGTTATTTTCTCTATCACCACTTCTCAAAAATGGCTGGTAGCATAAGCCACCAGCCCCCTAAGCGACCTCGGTAATTAATCTACGGCCTGAACCCCTTTGATTTCCGGACAAGCCTGCGCAAGAATCTGCTCAACTATATTGGAGAGCGTCATGCGCGCTCCCGGGCAACCAGCACAGTGGCCCTGGAGTCTAACCCGAACGATGTCCTCGTCCGTAATATCGACGAGCTCGATTCCGCCACCGTCTCTCTGAAGAATCGGTCTAATCTGGTCAAGAGCCTCATTTACAATATTTACATCTATAGCCATTATATTTCTCCTCTCTAACTATATCCAACCACGTGATTATACCCCAGAAACGCGGTTTAATCAACAAAGGATGCCGCATTATACCAGACTGACCTCTTCCACACCGGTAAGCTTCTCGAGCTCCGTTATGAGCTCCGAAGGGTCCATATCCTTGGCACCGGTGACGCCCGTCGTGAGATACCAATGTTCCTTGCTGTCCGCCGGAGTTATGCTGTTATCCGACTGAACATAGCCCATTCTGTGAAGGAGATCCGAAATATCCTTTAGTTTCCCGTTGTGGTTCATTAGTAGCCTAACACTCAGCATGGTCTTGGCCGTGGAATAATTAAAGAAATGGAATACGATTCGCTGAATAAGTATAATCATGATTCCACCAATTACGCCTATCTGATAGAATCCTACCCCAAAGCAAAGACCTATCGCTGATGTCGCCCAGATTCCGGCTGCCGTGGTGAGACCTAGTATCAGGTCGTTTCTTACAAAAATAATACCCGCGCCGAGAAAACCTACTCCCGACACGACCTGAGCCGCTATGCGCGCATGGTCCGCTTCTTCTCCCGTGAATCCATATTTTGAAACCAACATTAACATCGCAGCCGCAAGCGCAACGATGGCATGTGTCCTTATACCTGCGTCCTTTGATCTGGTATGCCTTTCGAGACCGATTATTCCGCCCATTACGGTTGCACATACCAATCTAAGTATCCATTCGTATTCAATAGCTTCCATTCAAGTAATCTCCCTAAAGTAATTTTCCTAAAATAGTCTCCCTGAAAATAATCTCCCTAAAATAATCTCCCAAAGATAAACCCCTCTCACCTGTCGGCAAGAGGGGCTGGATGTTTTGTAGATTATTCCTCAACAATCTTTGCGTCCTTTGAATTCTTCCTTACGGAAGCGATGCCCTTTAGGCATGCGTCCTTGGTGGTGTAACCCTCTCCGGACGCAATGATCTGTCCGTTCTTTGCCTTTAGTCTGTAGCGTGTCTCGCCCTTCTTGTCCGTATAGACTTCGAATTTAGGATTCTTTTCTTTCTTGAATCCCTTCTCTGTCTGATCCTCGATTACTGCAACAGGTGCGTTTTCCATTACGCTTGCGATTCCGTTCTTGCAAGTCTTCATGGATGCATAAACCTGCGATGTGGCGATTACTTCGCCGTTTCCGGCCTTGAGATTGAACATAGGACCGGTCTTTGCCTGTTTAATAACGAATTGTCCCATTGTTAGTCTCCTTGATTCTCTCGGGGATATAGCTTATTTAACTTATTACTTGTTTATTAACAACCTCTAGTATATCACAAAATCGCTCTAAGCGATATCATTTCCGCCACGATGTACGCCATACGCGATGCCTGTGGTGCCATCACGCGATACGATTATACGCTTATATCCTTTCCTCCCGAGAATTTGAAGAAGAGGAGAAGCGAAATTATACTCGTAAGCGTAAGGATTGTGGAGTACGCCGCGGCGTTTCCGAAGTTACTCCTTATAACCTCCGAATAAATCGCAACCGTAAGGGTCATAGTCCTGCTCGTATAGAGAATTACAGATGAACTGAGCTCGCTTATCAAAGTAATCCAGCTCATGATTGCTCCTGCGAGTACACCCGGAAGCATCATCGGAACCATTACCCTAATGAACGTCTTTATCTGCGATGCACCGAGCGATATAGATGCCTCTTCTATGCTCGGAGAAATCTGTCCGATGATTGCCGTGCTGGAACGTATGGTATATGGCATTCTTCTTATAGAGAGTGCAATTATCATGATGAGCGCAGTTCCTCCCCAGAAGAATGGCGCACCGTTAAACGCATATAGGAATGCGATACCAAGTACAGAACCCGGAACGATATAAGGGAACATCGTAAGCGTATCCAGAATATTCGTTAGGAAGTTCTTCTTTCTCACGCTCAAATAAGAAATCAGAATACCAACCACCACTACTATCACTATTGCCGCAAGTCCAAACACATAAGTATTCACGATTGCAGCTGTATTGTTCTTTGCAAGAATATTATAGTAGTTCTCAAGAGTAAACTCGCCGGTAAAAAGTGATCCGCTTATCGTCTTCATAAAGCTCGTAACTATTACCGTGAGCTGAGGAAGGGCCGCAACAAATGTTACAAAGAATGTAAATACGTAAGCGCCTATCTTCTTTCCTCCCTTTACCTCCATCGCCTCCATCGGCTTAAGGGCCGTCATGGAGTATGAGAAATGCGCACCGAGAGCTTTCTGAATAAAGAAGAGCATGAGCGCAATTATGATTACGATTACGCAGAGTGATGCCGCGAAGCCTTCGTTGGTACTAACCTCGCCCATGAACTGCGTATACAGCATCGACGGGAATGTTTTATATCCCTCACCTATCGTCATCGGTGTACCGAAGTCGGAGAAGACTCTCATGAATACCATGAGAACACCTGCGAGGAGCGACGGCATAACAAGCGGGAATATAATCTTTGTTACGCGCTGGACTGAATTGCATCCTAGCATCTCGGCAGCCTCGTTAAGCGAGTTGTCCAGATTCTTAAGCGCACCCGACACATACATATAAATAAGCGGGAACGACTGAAGCGAGAATACGAGGACTATTCCGGCAAATCCGTAGAGTCCCATGAACTTGATATGGAACAGTTTGTTAATTATATTTGTGAAGAGTCCGTTTCTTCCGAGAAGCTGAATCCACGCATAAGCTCCGATGAACGGCGGCGACAGATAAGACATTACAATCAGGATATTCAGAAAACCCGAGCCCTTGATTTTGATGCCCCTTAGTACGTAAGCCATCGGAACCGCAATAAGCGTCGCAATCGTGGTCGATACTATCGTGACCTTAAAGCTGTTTACGAGCGTGCTCCAATAATATTTTCTTCCGAAAAACTTACCGAAGTACGAGAGGTCCAGACTGCCGCCGGCGTAGAGGCTCCTGATAATCAGAATCGCAATCGGATAGATTACAAAGATAAGAAATCCCGCAAGAAGAATCAGCGTCAGCGCTGTCCACATATTGAATTTCTTTTCGCCGGCGTATCTCATCTTTCTTCCTCCCTGACAATATAAGGTCTATCGCCGTTTTCATCAAAAAGATTAATCTTGGTCGCCTTAACTGTGAGCGTAACTTCGGTATTGTCCGGGAGTATCTCCCAAAGCTCCGCATCCTGAATTGCTTCTATCTCTGTTCCGTCCTTAAGCGTCATAAAATAATGCGTTGCTGTTCCAAGGAATACCGAGCTTGTAATAGTAGCGGGTATTCCCTTTGTTCCGTCGTTATGGATTATGAATTCCTCCGGACGAATTGCGCAGAGCGCCCTCTCTCCGTCCTTCGCCTCATCCTTGAGTGGCTCAAGAAGAACATCGTAATTGCAATCGTCAAAATAGATATGTCTTCCGTCAGCTTCTTTCTTAATCGTAACATTCAGGCAGTTGGAAAGCCCGATAAAGTTCGCGACGAATTTATTGGCAGGTCTCTGATAGATACGAGACGGAACATCTATCTGCTGAATTACTCCGTTATTCATTACAGCGATTCTGTCGGAAACCGCAAGAGCTTCTTCCTGGTCGTGCGTTACATAGACGGTAGTGATTCCGATTTCCTTCTGGATATTCTTGATTGCATTACGCATCTCAACTCTGAGCTTGGCATCCAAATTGGAAAGCGGCTCGTCCATGAGAAGAACCTGCGGCTCGATTACAATCGCTCTCGCAAGGGCAACTCGCTGCTGCTGTCCACCGGAAAGCTTGGCCGGCATTCTGTCCTTTAGGTGGTCGATCTTAACTACCTCCAGGATTTCGTTTACCTTGCGCTCTATTTCAGCCTTTGGAAGTTTTCTGTTCTTAAGACCAAAGGCAACATTGTCAAATACATTCATATGCGGAAAAACAGCATAGTTCTGGAATACCATGCCTATGTTTCTCTTGTTTGTCGGGATGTCGTTAATTATTTGATCTCCGATTTTGAATGTACCGCCCTCAATTGTGTTGAAGCCTATAATCATTCTGAGAAGTGTAGTTTTGCCGCAGCCGGAAGGACCGAGTAGCGTAAAAAACTCGCCCGGATTTATGTCCAAGGAGAGTCCGTCTATAATCGTGTCCTTTCCAAATCGCTTAATCGCGTTATCGATAGTAATGGAAACGCTCATTATTATTCCTCGTTTCTGTATGTGTTATTTGGTGGAGTTTTGGCGGATTCTGTATCCGCTCTTTGATTGATACTTTGCTTTTTTATTCTTTGTTGAAAGAAAGGGTCTACAGCCCACGAGCCGTAGACCCTCATAAAGTCTTACGTAATAACTACGCTTTTTTAACCATCTTTTAACTAGCCGTTTTAATTACTCGAGTTACTGCATTGAGTTTTCAAGATACTCTGTGTACTTCTCTGTAACTTCGCCCTTGTGCTCCTGTACCCACTTGTCGTCATAGGAATCGCAGATATTGATTTCATCCCATGGCTTGAGGAATTCGTTCAGGCTTGCACCGTTTCTCAGAGGACGAACCGTGAGATTCTCACCTACATAGCTCTGGCATTTCTCGGAAAGCATATAGTCAACGAACTTCTTTGCGTTTTCCATATTCGGAGCGCCCTTGATGATGGATACGGACATACCAGGCATGAGAGCTCCCTCTTCAGGGAATACTACTCTTACGTCAACGCCCTGCTTTACGTAGTCAGCAACCGGATCTTCCCAGATAAGACCAACAACGTATTCGCCTTCAGCTACACCCTTATATACCTTTGAAGAAGAGTCGAGGGATACGCCATCTAAGTTCTCGATGAATGCCTCTACCCAAGCCCAAGCATCGTCAGACATCGGATCTCCGTTACCGAGATCAAAGAGAGCAGCAATAAGGCACTGGAATGCACTGGATGAGTTAACAGGATCGCCGTAAGCAATCTTGCCCTTTAGTTCAGGATTAAGAAGATCCTGGAATCCTTCAATCTTGATATCGCCTGCGAGCTCGTTATTTACGATGAATACTGTAGGATCGCAGAACGCGTTGGAGAAGTATCCGGACGTATTCTTGTAGTACATATTAGCGTCTTCAGGTGATACATAGCTCTCAAGATACGGAATTGAATCCGAAAGCTGAGCCTCAGAACCTGCCCAAAGAATGTCGCCCTGCGGATTTGCAGCTTCAGACTGAACTCTCTTAACTACTTCGCCTGTGCTTCCTGTTACGATTTCCACCTTGATTCCGGTATCCTTCTGGAAGTTTTCGATTACTGCATTGTTCAGGCTCTCTGCACGAGCTGTATAAACAACCAGGACGTCGCTTCCGCTATCAGCCGGTGTGCTTTCGCTTTCAGCGGGTTTTGTTTCACCGGATTCCGCCGGCTTCGTTTCTTCCTTCTTGCCGCAGCCTGCCAGCATGGTTACCATAAGTGCCAAAATAAGCACTACCGTTACAAATTTCTTCATTACATTACCTCCTTACAGGTGCCTTGCATTGCGACTTTTTAGCTCCGCAATTATTTCGCACCAGCATACCATTATAGCACAGTACAAAATATATAAAAGTTCCTTTTTACTTTAGTGCAATAAACCGAAAATTTATGTATAAAGAGCGAAAAACTTGTTGAATTCAATAAAAAAGCGGGGAATTCAACTTCCCCGCCTATAATACTTGTCTTATTCATAGTCTGAATCCTTTTCTTATGCCATCATATTAATGTCACTATGTTTGTCACTTAATTATATCCACATTAAATAGTCCTTTCAACCGCCTAAAAGTATGAATTCTCAGAAAAAAAGCCCCGGGAGTATTGGAAATCCCGAGGCTTTCGATGATAATATTCTATGCTATTTAACTGTCTATTTAATTAGCCAAAATATCTCTTGAGAAGTCCCTCAAATGCCTTGCCGTGGCGAGCTTCGTCTCTTGCCATCTCGTGAACTGTGTCATGAATAGCGTCGAGTCCTTCTTCCTTTGCTCTCTTTGCAAGCTCTACCTTACCCATTGTTGCGCCGTTCTCGGCTTCAACTCTCATTGCAAGGTTCTTTGCTGTGGAATCTGTAAGAACTTCGCCGAGGAGCTCAGCAAACTTTGCGGCATGCTCAGCTTCTTCAAAGGCAGCCTTTGTCCAATAATCGCCGATTTCCGGATAACCTTCTCTATAAGCAACGCGGCCCATTGCAAGGTACATACCAACCTCTGTGCACTCGCCGTTAAAGTTGTCTCTAAGTCCCTGAATGATGTCTTCCGGAGCACCCTTGGCAACTCCGAGAACGTGCTCAGCTGCCCAAACCATTTCGCCTTCTTCCTGCTTCACAAACTTATCTGCCGGAGCCTTGCAAACCGGACATTCTGCCGGAGCCTGGTCACCTTCATGAACATAACCGCATACTGTGCAAACCCATTTCATAATTTTTTCCTCCTACTTCCGCGCGGCTCATCCGCGCACTCTACAATTCTACAATCTATCGATTCACCGAAAACGCCGTGATCCACAAAATCGCTTTCGGCAGTTTTCCGATATATATATTCTACCACATATTACGGAAAATAATCAAGAAAAATAAAAATGATAATCAAAATTATTTTTAGTCGGTTACAAAGGACTCGGTAATCCCCCGAGCCCTTCAAAAATAGCCTATTATTCTTCAACCAGCATTCCAAGTTTGCCGATATCATCTTTGATCCGCCTGAAGGTTACCTCATCTTTGCAACCAATTCTATGCATGTGTATGCCACCGGAAAGCGTCGAAAGCGGCCTATCCTCTCCCGACATTCTCTCAACGAATACGCTTACATCATACCTGGAGGCAATATCGAGCTTTCCGGTGAGTTCACCGTAAACCGCATGGTCGATTATTACGTCTATCACCGTTCCACCATTATCCACAACAGCATTGAGCTCGGCTTCCATTCCCTTTTGGTCGTGCTTACACACTATCGTTCCTATATACGGAAACTCCTCGCGCTGCGGATCCATGACATAGCCCCTCGATGTTGCCTCTATTGGATGCCCGCTTGCCCTTAGGATTGAAATGTCTCCTACTATGATCTGCCTGCTTACGTCATAAGTCGATGCCAAAGCCGACGCCGTAAGCGGCGAACCCGCACATTTAAGTGTTTCCAGGATCTCTTCTCTGCGTTCTTGAGCGTTCATAATAGCCTCCTTGGTTCCGACATCTCTCGTAGTTTTTCGGAACCGATATTCCATATTCTAAGGTTATTATAACACAAAAACAGACAAGTTCAATATCTTGTTATATGTCAATGCAATTATTTTTTTGTTATTTTGGGGGATCTCTAAAGAAGCATCGCCTTGGCCATATCTTCCGCCCTCTCAGCGACGCCGGCCCTATCGATTATGCTCCTTGGGTCATTGGCCGTCTCCATCATCGCAAATTTCGGCGGGAGCATGAACCCTTTGTTTAGGTTCATTGCGCCTATTATCTGCTCAGCGAGAAGTTCGCTTCCGCTGTAGCCAGAGACAATTAGGGAATAGATTCTCTTCTCTGAGAAATCGTTGTTATAGAAAAGCGCAGTCAGCCTATTGAACATCGCCGACATATTTGCGCCTACGGAATCGTTATAGTTTGGGCAAATCAAAACCAGATGCGTGCAGTCAATTATCGCAGGATAAACCTGCTCAACAACGAGGCCACCGTAGAAGCACTCGCCGTTTTCTCCATAATGCTTGCAGGTATCGAATTCACAGCCTCTGCAGTCTATGATATCGCCATTTCTTATTGATATTTCCTCTATGTCCGCTCTCCCCACAAGCCCTACCTTAAGCATATTCCAAAGCATGAGGCTGTTTGAGGTTCTTCTATTACTTGCGTGGATTGCGAGAATATTCGGTCTCTCTATTTTCTGTTCAACAAAATTCTCAAGCTTGTCAACAAGGTTTACCGCCGACTCCTCGTATGCGGAGTAATTGTCTAATCCTCTTATCTTGGCAAGCGTATTGAAATTATATAGGTCGCCCGTCGCTTCAACAAGCGGCTTTCCCGGGAACGTGCATCCGGCTTTGTTTGCAGAGAATACAAGCTTACGTGCGATACCTTTTGTGAAAAGTGGTCCCTCGCCTTCAACGAGAACCGCGCCGACCGTTCCCCGCGGCAAATCGTGATTCATAAACCATGCCATGAGCTCATGCCACGCAGGAACATAGCCGTTCTCGGGAACATGAACAGCAAATAGAAGCCTAAGAGACTTGGCGCCAGGCATCATGGTCAGAATCTCGTTAAGTCCTTGATCGTTTACTGCAATCAAAAACTCACCGATATCATCAATTATGGTATATTCCCTGCCCGCAAGCGCCGCAGCTAGTACGCGGTCCAGCCTCCCGCAATTCATTCTGTTATATCCAAGTCTAACAACGGTAATCATCGTCTTAACTCTTCCTCAAATGATTCTTTAAGTCTAAGAAGTAGTTCATAGGGAAGATTCAATTCTTCAACTTCCCATCCGTTCTCTGTAAGCCTGCTCATCATTCCGAAATATGAGCTGCCCTCCGCACCAAAAGGATTCTCAAGATAAACCGAACCATAGGTCCAATTGCCTTTAAGCATTTCTATTATCGAAAGCGCCCCCGAAGAGATTGCCGGCGCGATATACGGTTTATAACCGAGTTCTCGCACTCTCATATTTGCATTCACGACGAGCTCTGTTAAATCTCTCGATATCTCGTCGTCGTAGTTTTCTATTCCGTTAGCAACAATTAGATTCTTTCCGTGCGGTCCGAATACTCTTCCGCCTCTTAGATACGATTCAAATCTCGAATCCCTCTCAGCAAAATATCTGGCTCTCGCATTCATAACGCCAAGGCCGAGCCCCCTAATTCTCTCAGGTTGCAGTTCCGATGACTCGAGCATGATATTACAAAGCTGATCCACGGGGTCTGACATTATGAGAACGAGTTCCGGAACGGATTCCCCGTTTTTGTTCTCACCTTTTATTCGATTTCCGAGTTCGCGGACGAGCTCGCCGTTTGCCTCGAGCTGCGCCATGCGGACATCTCCTCCTTCTCCAATAGGAGGAACTCCTCTCGTCGCGCAGAAGAGAATAACATCGCAATCAAGGAGTTCATCTTCTCCGATTGCAATGACGGTTGGCATAGTGCGAGTCTCCCCGTCGCAATCCGCGCAATCCGCATCGCCTAAATCGTCGCAATCCGCGCAATCCGCATCGCCTGATGAAGCATATGCAATCTGCCCCATCTCAATCTCGAGTCTCTTCACGAGATTCTCGTTTATGTCATAGATTCCGATTTCATCAACAAGCCCTCCTGAGAGGAGTTTTAGGCCAAGAAGCGCATTCTGCCCAACATCCCCGAGAGCCATTATATTAAGTCGCATTATTTTTCTCCCCATTTAAGTCTCGCAACTCTCTCTATATCGTTAGCCAAAAATTCCGTAGGCTCCACGTTTTCATCAAAGGCCACACCTCTATCCATATCCGGAATCCTCGGTATGGTTACGACTTCTCCGAGTCGCTTTAGCGTAAGCTTTCTCTCAAATGTCTTTTGATATTCGCTCTCTATCGCTGCCATAATTCGTTTTGCGTTCCGCAGACATGTTTCTGAATACGCATATGCAGCTTCCTCATCTCCTCCGCCTATGAAGCCCGGTTTGATATATGGGAATACGAGGTTTGCGGATGCTCCGCGCGAATTCCTATCTTTTCCGATAGGTTCTATACTATCGCCTCCGATGAACGGATAGCAGTCCCTCTCGTTCATCCACACTTCGAGCGTTGGCAAGAAATAAGCACTCTCGACTCTCATATTATTCGCTTCCATTCTGTCCATAGCATTTCCGGTCATAACTCCGACCAGAACCTCGCTCAGTTCTACCTCTGCTTCCTGCAGCATAGGTCCAAGTATATTCATCCTATGGCTCTTATGAAGAAGATCGTCTATCAGAATAATCGGTCTGTTGAACGATTTGATCATCTTTACCTGAGTTGTAAGCGGCGAATTATTTCTCGATTCAGAAATTGTAAATCCCGAAGCATCCCTGTTGAAATACTTCTCTACAAGGAGCGTCTTTGTAACCGTATTAGGAATGAGAACGTTTCCGAGCGCCTTCCCAAACGGAACAGCCATAAGCGGCCCTCTCGGACTCTCTCCCTCGACCGTTGATACTCCGTTAAGAGCACATGCCTTAGCGATAATCTTGTTTTGAATTGCACTCGTATTGAAGCTAAGAAGCAGCTTGTTCGGGTAGATTGCGGAAAGCACACCAAGTAGTTCGTTATGCGACTCCTCTATAGCCTGAATCACAACCTTGCTTTTGTTAAAAGGTGCTTTGATTACGGTTTCTACGTCCTTGAATATAACTACCGGGGCTTTTAGCGAAACCGCATAGAGCGGAACGCGGCCTCCACCATCCGATATATCGACAAAGCCCTGGCGCCTTAGCGCTGACACCACCTCATCGCTGTAACCTGCGGGATCGACCGGATGATATACCGCATAGGAATAGTCCTTGGATATGAGTTCCGTCATGAGCTCGGTTATGAGCATCTGCTCCGCTCCTGCTATTCGCGATTCTTCATCAAAATACACAAATCCAATAACGCCGATTGCGCCATCGGTATTTGCTCTTATCTTTTCTGCAAAGCTCTGGCTCTCAAATTCCGAGAGCAAATCTCTCGTTCCGACCTTGTGGAATGCCGCATAGCCAACGGGACTCTCTCCTTCTGAGATATCATTTATATACATTTCGTATGTCTTTGGCTTGGAGAAATACTCCGGAATAACCGAGGAGTCATATCCGGCTCTTATGATTCCCGGCATAAAGTCCGCAAGCCCTTCACAGCCTCTATGCGCTATTCCGTTAATCGTGATTTCTCTCGACTCTACAACATGCTTATACGTCGGTTCTCTCAGGTAAAGGTTTTTGTCGTAGATAAAGTTCTGCGCAACAGTATCGATTAGATTGCTGATGTCTCGATTCAAATCTATATTTTCTCTTATTCTCGTTGAACTTATGTCCTCATAGAACTTATCCAGCGTAAGCGGAATAACCTTACCCGTTACGGGATACTTTCTCTCGACCTCTCCTTCCCTTGCGTTCTCTCTGGTCTCTCTCTCAAAGGTAATATGGTTGAGACTATGAATTGAATTCTCCGAAGGCTCTCCTCGATATGCCGACGCGTTTTCAATCACGTCCGTGCCCACGGCGATATAGAGCTCTTTGTCCTTGAAGAGATTCTTTAGAGTCGCAATGTCGGTCTCATTCGCGATGTTTATAGGTATGTCATCGGGGAATGAATAGATTCCCTCTTCACCGGCAACCGACATCGTCATTATCCTTCTTCTAAGAAGCTTGGACTGTGTATGCTTGGACCACGAGAACTCGTCAAGAGAGAGATAGACGTCCATATCCATATCTCTTATCTTCTCTGCAACCGCCTTATGTCCCAGGCTGAACGGATCAAAGGTTCCCGGATAGAAGCATACTCTCTCTTTGATCGGAAAATCAAAGCTTTCGCCCCTTTGCTCAAAGGCGCTTATATATCTATAGATATGATTCAGCACAGCCGCATTGCTGTAGAAACTGAGCGTGTCCTCAGGGTTTTCGTCGAGGAGCTGGAGGATTTTTTTATAGCTATGCGTAAACAGAAGTTCCTTGTCATCCTCGCTTAAAACTTTGCTTCCGAATACGTAATGACCGATATCTCTGAAGGCGTCTCTACTGAACTGCGGATCGTAATGCGCATAAGCTTTAATCATCAGATAGAGAAGTTTTATCTTGCGTTCAACATGCTCGTCGTATTCATCATCCGATTTTTCTTCAAAGTCCTTATAGTTCTCCAAGAGGACCCCGATCGACTCAATCATAAATGCCGATACCTTGGTATTCTTCTTGAGTAGCGCCTCCTCAAGAGTGTCTATGGTTTCCTCAAGCTCCGCCTCAGAAAGCGAAAGCGCGGTCTTGCCGAGATAGTAAGGAACATTCTTGGCGTACTGTCTCTCGCCCATCTCGAGACCGTTATAAAGTTCAACCGTCATCTCATTTCTCTGCGCGTTCGGCATGAGATCGAGAAGATCCAGAAGCGCATCTCCCGCTGCCTCTCTCACTTCCACCCGCTCGTTTACCTTTAGAAGATTTACGAGGTGCGTTCCTATGTGAAGAATTACGCCCGGAG
Source organism: Bacillota bacterium (assembly GCA_017612585.1). Classification (GTDB taxonomy): domain Bacteria; phylum Bacillota; class Clostridia; order Peptostreptococcales; family Anaerovoracaceae; genus Eubacterium_B. The sequence goes on from JAGAFN010000025.1 coordinate 27,650, forward strand.
AATTAAGCTGCCTTCCGTAATATCTTATTATCTGAATGTTTGCGACCTTGATAATCCAATGCGTTCCCATCTTGAGGTCGTCCAAGAAGATGCTGCTCTCCCTTTCAAGAAGCGAAGCGCCATCGGTATTTATATCCATAATCGATAGCAGCCTCGAGAAGTATTCATCCTTTGACATATCCTTAAGAAGATGCCTCTCGCCTCTAAGCGCGGCAATTCTAACTTCCTTTTGGGTATTTCCGAGTGCTTCCGAGATATAATCCCTGCACGTATCAACAAAGTCATCGCTGCACCAATCGGGGTTTAGTCTCTCGAGCGCAGTCAATAGAACGATTCCAAGCTCTGTATCTCCTGCAAGGCTTTGCTCGTAGTATCTTCTTAAAATATCTATGTATTCCGTTCTCTCGTGTGGCTCGCAGCGACTTAAGAGTCCCTCGATAAAGCTTCCCATGCTCGCGCGCATCCACATTCTATGTTGCTCGGTAAATCTTCTCTCCGGATAAATGATTCTGTCGAGATATTCGGTGAAAAGTTCTTTGTTGCTTATAGCTCTCTTGGGAAGAACTACGCCCTCAGGGAGCTCCTTCATATACCGCACGTTAAATCCTGCGATAATTTCTCCCATTAAATCCGCCGCCTGCGTTCTTATATCGTTTTCGTTATGCGCCAGGAGTTCGTAGAGGAAGCGAAGCGTCATCGTCTTCTGCTTCTCCGACATATATGTAAAATACTCAGCAAAGAGTCCGATGTATGTTCTTAAGTTCTTCCACGCGCTCTCGCTCCTCGCTGCCTCAATCAAATCTGCGAGTTCGCTGTCGACATGGAGAATACTCATGAGTTTGATATTGTGCTCGATGGCAGAGAACTTGAGTTGTTTCACAACTTCCTCTCCCTCGAGAAGCGCGCGTTCCCTCACTGATGGCGTAAGCTCCGGGATGATTTCTCCGTGATTATCGGGGATGTTTACGCCTACACCCCTCTCCTTCATGAAATCCTCAAAGTCCTTCAGCTTTGCATAGACCTTTCTGTATCTGGCTTCCTTTGCAGAATCGACGTTGTCTAACTTCCTTAGGATGATATCAAATGAATCCTTGAGCGAATGGAATTCTACTACTTCGTTTCCCTCCAAATCGCGCTCGCTCCTGACTCTAAAATCAGCGTAGATTAGGAGCAAGGACTCTACCGAAAGATCCTCTAGCTCCAAGTCCCACGTCGAATGGTTTGCTGCGATATGCCCCATCGTCGGAAGATTGAATCTGTCGTAGCAGATATCCGTATAGTAATAATGCAGATAAGGAATTCTTCTTTCTTCTTCCTTTCTGCATCCAAATTTACCGATGTCGTGTCCGCAGGCCGCACCGGAAACGAGAGCGAGATCTATAGGGACACCCGCATCCTTAAGCTGCCTCGCAACATACATCGCGATATAATGCACGCCACCCATATGTCCGAGCGTGTCAAACGGCGTAATGTCTGAAGCGATTCTCAGAAACTCGTAAATATATTCCTCTCTAATTGCTTCCTTTAGTCTCGCGAGTTCCCTACCCGTTATTCCTTCCACTTCTTGTTCATTCGGAAGATGCATAACCTTGATCGGATCAAAGTAAAGATTCTCTTCTTCATATCTATAGAGAGCCCGAAGAATGTGAAGAAACAATGTCCTTCCCACTTCGTATCTTTCATCGCTCGCCCTGTCTCTTTCCTTTGTTTCTGGGAATAGCTCCGAGAGAATATAACCAAAGCAGTATTTCGGCCAACCTCCGGATGGCGCATCCTTTAGCTTGGGGATGTATTTACCTATTACGTCGGTAACAAGCATGGCATGAAAGCGACCACCCGAAACCACGGCGTACTTCAGGTCATCCGCCATCCTTTCAACATTGCATTCCGCTATAAAACTATCGACCTGCTTCTCCGTCCAGCCCGACAATTCCAGGAAGTTCTCGTGTTTCAGCTCCGATTCTATAAAAGAAAAAATGCTTAAGCTCTTACCGCGCTCCATAAATTCCCCTATATTCACAGAAGGACCGACAATGTCGGTCCATCTTGCATCAAAATATAATTTCTGTTACAGCCTCATCTTATCGCTCTAGAGATTAGTCTCGATATGCGATGCTGTGTATTCAGCCCACGGGTATTCAGGCATATAGTATCCAACAACGTCGGACTTGGCAATCTTGCCGTCAAGCAGGTCATAGTAATCGCAGCTTATGCGGTCAAGATTGATATTGCAGCTTCCTCTGGAGTTAACAAAGATATCATCCAAATTATGCTCCTGGAACATCTGCTTGATATTCATTACGGCCTTTCTGTAAAGGTTCTTAACCTTTGCGTCATAAGGTCTGTCCTCCCAGAGCTTATCTATGGCTTCTTCCATCATGACCTTGCCGCCTCTGTGATCAACGCAGAGTGCAAGAAGTTCCTTTGCCTTTGCGTTCGGGAAGTGAACCGATTCGCCGTCGATAAATACATCAAATCTTCCAAAGGTTCTGAAGTGAATCTCGGTTGTCTTCTGTCTGTCGGCAAGAAGCTCGATTCTGTCTAGGACTTCCTTGATATCATCCGTATTGAACGGCTTTGTGATATAGAAGTCCGCTCTGATCTTCATCGCCTCTATCGCATACTGCTCGTAACCCGTGATGAATACGAGAACGATTCCCGGCTGAAGTTCTTTTGCCTGGCGCCCAAGCTCGATACCGTTCATTCCCGGCATTTCTATATCGGAAATAACAGCTTCGACTTTGTGCTTCTTGAGGAACTCAAGAGCCGCCACAGGATCGTTAAACTGTCCCACAATCTCAACGTTGGAAAAGTTGCTGATCTCCATTTCAAGTTGTTTCAATAATAGGGCTTCATCATCTACGAGAATAACCTTCATCGCAGTACTCCTTTCTACCTAAGACCTTCTATTCTGTCGTTCCACACCAAAACAGTAGGGAAACGTGAACATTCCGTTCCACCATTACAGTTTACAACGATATTGGGTGTAATTTCAATCACTTTTATCGTTTTTTGTATTTTTTTCGTATTCTACGAATTCCTGGCCAAATTTTGCTCAAGCGCCTTACATAATTCTTTTCCGTTTTCGATGCTATTCACCAACCCTCTTATGCTCGCACTACCCTGAATTCCACGTAGATATCTCGGTATGAATTTGCGCATTTCTCTGACTGCTATATACTCGCCCTTCGCCTTCTCCATAGATGTATAATGGGCGATTATTGCATCCAGAAGCTCGGAATCCGTCGGTCTACAGGGGGTCTCTTCTCCGAGCCAGGCGGCACGTAGTTCCCTGAAAATCCAAGGGTTTCCGAGGGCGGCTCTCCCTACCATCACGAAGTCGCAGCCCGTTTCATCCATCATTGACATAGCATCCTGATAGCTCGTTATATCACCATTTCCGATTACGGGAATGCTTACGCTTTCTTTGATTCTCTTTATATAACCTCTGTCTACCGAGCCGCTGTAATACTGCTCGCGGGTTCTTCCATGAACCGCAACGCACGCTCCTCCAGCCTCTTCGATTGCCATTGCGGCTTCAACCCCCGCATTCTCGGATGCCCCGATAATCCCTATTCTTATCTTGGCGCTCACGGGTTTATCCGTGGCATCAGACATCTTTTTGATTATTTTGTATATGAGCTCCGGATTCTTTAGAAGCGCCGATCCCTCGCCGTTCTTTACAACCTTGGGGACCGGGCACCCCATATTGACGTCGATAAGCACATTCTTTTCTTTGTCGAGCTTCTCTGTAGCCCAAGCCATGATGTCAGGATCGCTTCCAAAAATCTGATAGGCGGTCGGTGTACCTTCCTCTCCTATCTCGAGAAGCTCCGGCGACTTTCTGTCTCCGTAATAGAGGCCCTTTGCGCTCACCATCTCCGTATATACGAGCGAAGCACCCATCCTTCCGCAGATGTCCCTATATGTTACATCCGTAAATCCCGCCATCGGTGAAAGGAAGAATGGAGTGCTCGGTGTAAAACTTCCTATGTTCTTCATTTCTTATTCTTCTTGTATATGATTGCAAGACCTTCTAGCGTAAGGTTTTTCTCTATATGGTCTATAATCTCAAGGCCGCTGTTCACGAGATCCGCAAAGCCTCCCGTTGCCACAACCTTTATATCGTTCTCACTTACCTTGCATATATCTGCGAGTTCCTTCTTCATCTTGGAAACTATGAAGTCGCAAAGCCCCATCTGGCTGTATACGAGCCCCGCCTGCACACTCTCCTGAGTCGTCTTGCAGATTGTTCTGCCCGGATCCTCTATCTCGACGTTCGGGAGCTTGCTCGTTCTCTCCGAAAGCGCGTCCGAAGAAATCTTGATTCCGGGAGCTATTGTGCCTCCCAAGTATTCCCCTTTATCGGTTACCGCACAGAACGTCGTCGCAGTACCAAAATCAATCAGCACAAGCGGCCCTCCGTACTTATCGTATGCCGCTACAGCATTTACAATTCTGTCCGCACCAACCTGCTGCGGATTATCGTATTTGATGGAGAGTCCGGTCTTGACTCCGGCTTCTACAACGAGCGCTGTCTTGCCAAAATACTTTAGCGCCATATGTTGAAGCGTAAACAGTATAGACGGAACGACGGTTGAGATTATGATGTCGTCAACATCGCCCAATTTAATTCTCTCATGCGAAAAGAATTGCTCGACGAGCATGCCGTATTCATCGGCGCTCTTATTGGTGTCTGTCGAAATTCGCCAATTGTTAACAAGACTGTCGCCATCGAATAGACCTATAAGAATGTTAGTGTTCCCAACGTCAAAAGCAAGTAGCATTTTATCTCCTATTCGTTAACTACTCTCTCTAGCCTCTGAAGCGCAAGCGCGATAGTAAGTCCGGGGATCACTCTGTTTCCTGTTATCTCGGCACCGAGAACTTCATTTATTCTCTTGAGTCTGTACTGAACCGTATTCGTGTGTATATCCATGAACTTGGCAGTCTTGCTACTATTCATCCCGGCGTCCAGAACAAATGTCTCAAGCGTATCCAGAAGCTGTCTCGCCTTGTTTTCCCCCATTTCCTTCATGAACGGCTCGAGAAGGCTTACATAATTTCTCTTTATATGTCCTCCCTGGAGCTGGATGCTTATGCAGTTGCTCACGAGAACCATCTCGTATTTGGAGAAGACTCTCTTATGCGGGAATACGCTTTCAACAAAAGTGCTCGTCTCATTTATGAGAGTGAATCCGTCCGCAACATCCTCAAGCGTTCCGAATCCTGTAACATGGAAGATTCTCACGTCACCCGAAGTCTCTTTGAAACTGTTAAAAAGCGAAATGCACTTTGTCTTGCAGGAATTATCCTCAGTGCTGCAATCGTCTCTTTTGAGAATTATTCCGTAGGTCTCGTCACCTTCGGTAATGCTGATTACATCGCAGCCGTTTGCCTTCTCGTACGTCTCAATGGTTTCGGTAAAATTGGTTCCGTCTATAGACTTTCCGTAGAACGCACTCAGCGGAACAAAGTTTTCAAGTCCCACTTCATTCTTAAGTGAATACGCAAGACTTCTGTTTCCGCGTATGAGCGCTTTGATAAGTTCTGCCTTGGCATCGCGAACCGGGGTGTATTTCCACATACCCATCGCGAGTTGGATGATTTCCGCAAGCTTTGTTATCTCAACTGCGGAATATCTCTCTTCGTTATCCACGATAAGCAGGAAGTATTCTTCGTCTCCTATATTTACGGTTCCCCAGAATGCAGCTATGTCGTCAACGTCAAGAATCGAATACCTTCTTCCGTCATCGGAACGCCCCTTCTTCTGAAGCTTCCTTATGGCATCCGCAACGCTGACCTTATGTCTGTTCTCCGCAATCAGAATCGGATTGAAATTCTTGGAGATAAGAACTACCTGAAAATCATTCTTAAGCGCAGCAACTCTTAATGCCTCAGGAAAGCTTCCGTGCCTGTCAAAATCCATCAGGTTCGAAATCGTATTATTGATTAAGTCATTGGCGAGATCGCTCCCGGCGAGGAGCTTATCCATCACTCCCTCAATTACGTCCGAGTACTCCGCCTTATTCCCCGAAGTCAAAATTATCAAAGGAAGTCCGCATGCTTCCGCTGCCTCAACCACAAGCGCGTTTTCTGGCGTAACACCTTCAGGGGAATGAAAAAGAACAAGTCCTCCAACTCCTTTGTCCGCCAGAGCCTTTACGACTTTTATCTGAGTCTTGGTGTCGCCAGCCATCCCGTAAAAAGATGTAAGAATGAGCTGGTCCTTTACTCCGTTGTTCTTTACTGCTGTCTTGCTGTCAATCGCATCGAGCACCGACACACTTCTGACAGAGTTCTTGAGATTGCGATTTCCGGATGCAACTACACATGGCTTAAAGACATCCAGCTCAAGACAATCTTTAACGGTCATCTTCATCCGTTCCCTCCGAATTCATTTCAGATTCAACTTCATTCTTTACTTCGGTCTCCAATCCCTCGACTTTGTTTGACAGCTCAGCTTTCGGTTCCGGTTTTTCTTCGTTGTCTCCGCGTGGTATGATCGGCGCCCCAAAGACATAAGTGCCCATTTCTGTCTTGTATCCGTTTTTTTCTTCCTCGGCTTCCTGCTTGAGAAGCTCAGCGAGCTTTGCTTCTTCCTCCTGGCGAATCCTCTGGCTTTCCTGAGCTTCGCGAGCATTCTCTCTACGGATTTCCTCTATCTTTTCATGGAATTCCTTGGCTATGTCGTCCGCGGTCTTCTCGCCGGTATAGAGCGCTTCGAACTGCTCTCCATCCAATGTCTCAACCTCGAGAAGCGCCTTTGCGACATGCTCAAGCTTATCCATATTTTCCGTGATGATTTTCTTTGTTTCCTCAAAAGCCTCATCGACGATTCTTCTGATTTCGTGGTCGATTTCGGCCGCAACCTCTTCTGAGTATGACTTCTTGGAAGAGAAGTCGTTTCCGAGGAATACTTCTTCAGATGTCGCATAGTTTACGGGACCGAGCTTGTCCGAGAAGCCGTATCTCGTAACCATCTCTCTCGCTATTTCCGTTGCGCGCTGAATATCGTTGCTCGCTCCCGTGCTTATGTCTTCTCTCGTAAGAAGCTCCGCAACGCGTCCACCCATTAAGTGCTTGATTGCATTCATCATGCCCTTTTTTGTGTCGTAAGCTCTATCCGTCTCCGGAAGCTGCATGGTGAAGCCGCCTGCCGAACCTCTCGGAATAATCGTAATCTGGTGAACAGGGTCAGAACCCGGAAGGCTTCTCATAACGATTGCATGACCTGCCTCGTGATATGCAGTGAGCCTTCTCTCGTCTTCGCTTATTACCCTGCTCTTCTTTGCAGGACCTGCGATTACCTTGGTTGTAGCTTCCTCTATCTCGGCCATCCTGATCTTGCGTCCGTTACGTCTTGCGGTTATTAGAGCTGCCTCATTCAGCAGGTTCTCAAGGTCCGCAGGTGTGAATCCCGGAGTACGTCTCGCTATAATCGCAGGAGAAACCTCATCCGAAAGAGGTTTGTTCTTGGAATGAACTCTGATTATTTCTTCTCTACCCTTGATGTCGGGGATTCCGATTACTATCTGACGATCAAATCTTCCCGGTCTAAGAAGCGCAGGATCGAGTACGTCAGGTCTGTTGGTAGCAGCAAGGATGATGATTCCGGAGTTCTCTCCGAATCCGTCCATCTCAACGAGGAGCTGATTAAGTGTCTGCTCGCGCTCGTCGTTTCCACCGCCGAGTCCAGCTCCACGCTTGCGGCCAACCGCGTCTATTTCGTCTATAAATACGATGCAAGGAGCATTCTTCTTGGCCTCATTAAAGAGGTCTCTTACTCTTGATGCACCTACTCCGACGAACATTTCAACAAAGTCCGATCCGCTTATCGTAAAGAACGGAACGCCCGCTTCTCCGGCCGTCGCTCTCGAAACATAGGTCTTACCTGTTCCCGGAGGGCCTACGAGGAGTATTCCCTTTGGAATTCTCGCTCCTACTTCCTGATACTTTCTTGGATCCTTCAGGAAGTCAACTATCTCCTGAAGCTCTTCTTTCTCTTCCTTTAGTCCCGCAACATCATCAAAAGTAATTTTCTTACCTTCGCCTTTATACATGCGCGCTCTGGATTTTCCGAATGAGAATGCCTTGCCCTGTCCACCTTGATTCATCATGAAATAGAATAGGAAGAGCAACGCAAGAATCATAATAGCGCTTGGCAGAAAGCTTACTATGACAGAAATTGCAGAGTTTGGATCATCGGTTTCGACTTTGAGCTTTCCCTTTTCCATCTGCGGATAGATATATGTCTCCTCCAGATAATCTATTTCCGTGATGTATGGCGCGTATGTATATACGTATTTCTTCTGGTCCTCGGTGCTGCTCGAAAGGAGTCCCGTAATCTTTGTTCCGGTGATATTAATTTCTGATATTTTATCCTGCGCCAAATACTCCGCAAATGCAGAGAATTTGACCTTCTTCGTCTCCGTCCCCGCAGCGCCCCTGAATGTGGACGCAAACAGGAGAATGCAGACGAATATCGCCAAGTATATTAGAATACTGCGTAAATACTTCTTCAATTTATCGTTTCCTCCACTTTATGTGTTCTCAATACTAAAAATTGCCCATATATTTTATCATATTTATACAATAAGTACAATATAGGCTATTTTCTCCGTCTCTCCGGTTATCTTCCATTTGGATGTATATCTGGGCCTTGTGCTCTCCCCTTCCGGAATCACCCAGAGGACCTGATTCCCAACGGTTAGAAGCCTTACGTCATCCCTTTCGTCCTTTGGGACCTTCATATCGATGAGAAGATCTTTGATTTTCTTGGTTCCGCCTTCCGTTTTAATCTCATCTCCCGGTCTTCTTCCCCTTAATTCCAAGCGGGAAAGCGCTTTCTCACCGAGTTCCCTCTTCATCAGGTCCAGATCAAAGGCGCAGTACGTATTCGGAACCTTCTCTATAGAATCCAGCTCATCAATAGTGAGTTCTTTCACCTCAAAGCTGCCGAGCTCGCGTCCTTCACCATCGCAATTACCCACTCCTTCCGCCTTCTTTCCCATCTTGAGAGTTCCGTAAACCCTCCATACCGAGTATCCGTTTGGAAGATTCGTCTTGGCTGAAGGATTATCCGAGCTTAGGACATCCGCTATTGCCTCATAATGAACCGAACCTACGTCCTCCGTAAGCCCGGCATCCTTAAGTGCGAGCGCAATAACGCGACGTCTAACCGCCGGCTCCGCTTCGATTAGAGAATGTCTATCAAGCGAGATGATGCGAGAGTTATCCGCAACTATTCCCGCTGCGCCAACCGTACCCTCTATGCTTGCCGCACATGCTGCGCCATGAGTATCGTCCGCCTTTATGCGAACCTCATCCTTATATATCGACTCCGCCAAGGATTCGAGCATCGTCCTGTCATCCGCAGCCGCCGCTGCAAGTCTTAGGAGAGCCTCCTTTACGTTAGGGTTGTAATCCTTCTCAAGCTTTGGAATAAGTTCAAGCCTAAGTTTATTTCTGCTATATAGCGGTTCGTCATTTGTTTGATCGATGCATGGCTCTAAATTCTTTTCCTTACAAAACTCCAGAATTTCTTTTCTGTATATATCGAGGAGCGGCCTTATAATATTAACCGCCGTTCGATCTCCGGCCGCCGCCTGCCCATCGGCCACATCGCGCTTTCTTGTTGCGGGTCTCTTATAAGGAATTCCGGAAAGTCCGTCAACTCCGGTCCCCCTGAGAATTCTCATAAGTACAGTTTCCGCCTGATCGTCTGCATTCTGCGCGACTGCAATAGCAACGTCGGCTTCGGGATGCACGCTCTTTGCTTCAGCCGCGACCTCGAGGAAAGACTCGTATCTAAAGTTTCGTCCTGCTTCCTCAGTCGTTATGCCTTCCTTCTCCGCGGCAGCTTTGCAGTCAAACGTAAACACTCTCAATGTTAGTCTATTCTCATGCGCGAACTCCTCACAGAAACGCTGATCACTATCGGAAGCCTCACCTCTTAGATTGTGGTTTATGTGAACCGGATAGAGATTCAATCCGAGTTCATCCTTCAAATCCAGAAGCAAATCAAAAAGACAGAGGGAGTCCGGTCCACCGGAAAACCCGATGACCACGGACATGCCTTCTGTCAGCATAGAATACTTTTCGATTGTTGCCAGAGCTCTTTCTCTAACATCCTTTACGATATTTTTCATCCTAACAACCATATCCTATTTTTGCATTACGCCAGCTTATCACGATACTCGCATTACGACACGCACATCAAAGTTTTATGGTACGCACATCAAACATCGTAGAAACGCTTTGCGTTTTCAAATGTAACCTCAGCGACCTCTTCTACTGTAATACCTTTTATCTCCGCAATCTTTGCTGCTGTATATTCCACATACCACGGCTTATTGGGACGGCCGCGCATAGGCTCCGGCGTGAGATAGGGAAAGTCAGTTTCTATCATGATAAACTCTATCGGCACTTCCTCTACTACGCGAACCGTCTTTTTGTTGTTCTTATAAGTAACCGGCCCACAGATTCCTATGGTCGCGCCAAGCTTTACATATTCACGCGCGAGCTCCGCGCTTCCTGAGAAGCAATGTATGTCAACCCTCGCATCCGGGATGAGGAATCCCTCTTCACCCGGTCGCTTTGAAAACTTTTTCTTTCTCTCGTCTGAAAATGCCCCTTCTTCAACAAGGATATCCATCGTTTCCTGATCCGCTTCTCTACTGTGGATTACTATTGGAAGCGCGAGTTCGTTCGCAAGTCTAATCTGCTTTCTGAAGCAGTCTCTCTGCTCTTCTTTTTCGGAACGCATATAGTGATAGTCGAGTCCGATTTCTCCGATAGCCTTGACGCGCTCTCCCTTTGCGAGATTCCTGAAGGCCTCAAGCCAATCGTCCGTCATATTCTTTGCGTCATGCGGATGACAACCAACTGCCGCGACGCACCACGGATACTTTGCAGCGTCCTCGGCAGCCTGAATGGAAGACGTAAGATCGTATCCGATATCTGCAATGAGAGCGATCTTGCTCTTTTCTATCTCAATTGCAAGTTCAGCCCGTTCTTGCGGGCTGAATCTGTCTTCGTTTATATGTGCATGTGAATCAAATAATTTCATTGCTATTCCCAGTCTTTGCAGTTGCTTGCGCGTTGCATTTACTACTTACGCGTTGCATTTACTCACGCGTTCGCCTGTGCCTTTAGTTCCTCCAGAGCCGCGAGTTCCTTCTCTATATCGAGTCTCGGGAAGAGAACTTCGCCCTTCTCAACCTTGCATCCTTCCGAACCCGTGAACTTATATGCGTCTTCCCATATAACTTCTTCGGCGAGTCCGAGTTGCTTTCTCATCTTCTCGGAAGTCGTATGCATAAACGGATGAATGAGAACCGAAACAATTCTCAGCGATTCCGCAAGATAATTCATGCATGCATCGAGTTCATCTTTTCTCTCCGGATCCTTGGCGAGAACCCAGGGTTCCTTTTCATCGACGAATTTGTTTGCTCTTCTTACGAGAATCCATATCTCTTCGAGCGCCATATTGAAGGCGAATTTATCCATCTGCTCCGACACTCTGTCAGCCGCGGATACCGCGATAGATTTTAGGTCATTACTAAACTCGTCATCCCACGTCGCATCCGGAACTATTCCATCGCAATATTTCTCAATCATGGAAACGGTTCTCGAAACAAGGTTTCCGAGATCGTTCGCAAGATCGAAATTCATTCTCCTAAGCATCACTTCATTTGTAAAGATTCCATCCTGCCCAAATGTATATTCTCTAAGCAGAAAATATTTGAGCGCATCTATTCCGTATCTTTCGATGAGAACGACAGGGTCAACAACGTTACCCTTTGATTTACTCATCTTTCCGCCGTCGATAAGAAGCCAACCGTGGCCTCTCACCTGCTTTGGCAGCGGTTCTTCTATGGACATGAGCATTGCGGGCCAGATTACACTGTGGAATCTAACGATTTCTTTTCCGACAAGGTGAACATCCGCAGGCCAATACTTTTCGTAGAGCGCAGGATCATCTGGATAGCCGAGTGCCGTTACATAGTTAGAAAGTGCATCGAGCCATACATAGATTACGTGCTTCTCATCAATCGGAACCGGAATACCCCAATCAAAGCTCGTCCTCGAGATGCAGAGATCTTCGAGTCCCTGATTGATGAATGCCTTCATCTCGTTTCTTCTGCTCTCCGGCTCAAGGAACTCCGGATGTTCTTCATAGAGATCGAGGAGCTTCTGACCGTAGTCGGAAAGCCTAAAGAAATATGCTTCTTCGTCGGCCTTCTCTACAGGTCTTCCGCAGTCCGGGCACTTACCGTCAACAAGCTGACTCTCCGTCCAGAACGATTCGCAGGGCGTGCAATAGAGGCCTTCGTAAACAGACTTATAGATATCGCCCTTCTCGTACATCTTCATAAAAATTTCCTGGACGCGCCTCACATGTCTTTCTTCCGTGGTTCTTATAAAATCATCATGGGAAATCTCCATGGTTTTCCACAGCTTTTCGATTCCGGAGACCACTTCATCCACGAATGCCTGAGGAGTAACTCCCTTCTCCTCCGCACGTTTCTGAATTTTCTGTCCGTGCTCGTCCGTTCCCGTTAAGAATCTTACGTTGTAACCCTGCAGGCGCTTAAACCTTGCCATAGCATCAGCCATGACCGTGCAATAAGTATGTCCGATGTGAAGGTTGTCACTCGGATAATAAATCGGCGTAGTTATGTAGTATGTGCCTTTGCTCATCGCTTTTCTTTCCACCTTTTTTTCCGTTTTTTCAATTCTCTCCCTGGCATCAAATTTTACAGGGACTCTCATCGCTGACATTATTCCAAATCTTCTCCTGCCCAATCGTTGTTGGACCACTCCTCTTCAGGCCACGAATCGCTTACAAATATTCTCTTCATTAGCTGATCCATACTGATTATAAGTGCGGTTCCCATCGCGATACCAACACCCATTATGGCAAAGGCCACTTTTACCGCGTCAGAAGTGCTTATCTGTCTTCCTTGATCCGCAAGATTTCCTGACATTTTCCCCTGTTTCATTTTCCTCCCCCTACGCTTTCTCCTTTGAAGCTATTTTTTACTCAAAACTCTTGATTAATCCTTATATATTCTCGTATTCATGTATTCCACGATTAAATCGGCCGCCTTTTCATCCTTGATATAGCTCGTGTTGATGGCCAAATTGTAATTTCCGTAGTAACCCCATTTCTGTGAAGTATGATAGTTATAGTAATTCGCACGTGCCTTGTCATAGTCCCTAATCGTATTCTCGATAGTCTTGGGATCGTCGCCATAAGTGTTTACACAGCGATTGATTCTGTCCTCAAGTTCTCCGTGAATGAATACATTGGTTACACCAGGAATGTCCCTCAGAACATAGTCCGCGCACCTTCCTATAATCACTCCCTCATCGGTTTCGCCGATCTGCTTAATTACATCAAACTGTGCAATAAAGAGTTTCTCGTTCATCGAGATAGCCTCGGTGCCAAATCCTTCGCTGAATGACATTGCAGACGCAAGGCTATACGAAAGCCCGCTCCTTGCCCTAAGCTCGGCAGTCTCAATAACCTCTCTTGAGAGGCCACTCTTTTCAACAGCCATATCGATGATTTCTTTGTCATAAAACGGAATCCCCATCTTCTCGGCGACCATGCGTCCGATAAGCCTTCCTCCGCTTCCGTACTCTCTGCTTATTGTAACTAGCTTCCTCATGCGATTACCTCCTTAACCACAGTATTATACACCAGAAACGCCACAAAATGCAAACATATCGCAGTTTGATGCCCTATTTATCCATCCGCTTGTGGTATGTAAATTTGTGGCGTAAAATGGTTGTATTGTTAAATTTGTTTTTGATTGGAGAAGACGATGAACTATCAGGAATTAAAAGACTCTATTCTGGATGCAGTAAGGAAAAACCACGACGAATTATTCAATATAAACTGCAGGATCGCGGATAACCCAGAGCTCACGGGCGAGGAAAAGGAATCATCAAAGGCGCTAGTTGAACTCCTTACATCACACGGTTTCAAATGCGAATACCCATACGGAAAATACGACTATGCCTTCCGAGCAATCCATGGAGAGAACAATCATAGCCATAAGGTTGCAATACTTGCTGAGTACGATGCTCTCGCAGGACTTGGCCACGCCTGCGGCCACTCGCTTTCCGGAAGCATTAGCTGTCTGGCAGGAATCGCACTTTCTGAGCTTCAGGACGAACTCGATACGGATATACATGTAGTCGGAACCCCCGGCGAAGAGTACTATTCAACCAAAGGTTTCATGGTCGATGATGGTCTCTTTGACGAATACGAAATGACTATCATGGTCCATCTCTTCAACAGCAATCTGCCATCTCCGAATGTGCTCGCCCTTTCGGCTTTTGAATATGAGTTTTTTGGAAAACCCGCCCACTCCGCAACAGCGCCTTGGGAGGGTGTGAATGCGCTGAATGCTGCGCAGCTTCATCTTCACGCAATAGATATGGCAAGACAGCACGTCAAAGAAGGCACGCGCTTCCACGGAATATTTGTGGAAGGCGGGACCGCCGTAAACATAGTTCCGGACTATGTAAAAACAAGAATCTACGTCCGCGCAAAGGAGCGCGATTATAAGAATGAACTCGTGGAATGGGTTGACAGGATGGCAGAAGGCGCTGCGCTTGCAACAGGCTGCACGTGGAAGAAGAGCACCAAGACTCATCCGACAGACGATCTACGCATAAACAAAACCGGAGACAAGGTTCTTCGCGAAGTATATGCCGAGCTTGGTCTTGAGATTGGAGACGAGAGTGTAATCTTTGCTTCTTCCGACGTGGGTTGCGTGAGCTATCTCTGCCCGACGTTCCAACCCTGCCTCAAGCTTTCGGAACCGCCCATTAATATTCACATGCGAGAGTTCGAAGAATTAATAAGGACGCCCGCCGCCGAAAAGGCTCTCGACGAAGGCGCCCTAATAATTGCTCTTCATATCATAAAAATCTTCTCATCACCCGAGCTAATCGCCTCACTCAAGGCAGACGGGATACAGTAATACGCGCGAACCTAGCGGAGAGGTTTGCTGTCTTTGTATCTTCCTGAGGAGCAGCTGCAATTAGCGTGTTCTGTCGGGTAGCCAGAAGGAGCGCGAGAACAGGATGAGGAGCGCGTACATTTCGAGGCGCCCCATCAGCATCAGGAATGCGCAGTAGAGTTTTCCGAGCGCCGAGAACACGCCATAGCTCGCATTGCTGACTTTACCGAAACCGACTCCGCAGTTCGTAAGCAGCGCAACCGGTGCGCTTAATGTCGTCTCCATGTCAAGATTCTCCAACGCGAGTACCATCGCCGAAACAACATAGAGTCCGAGGAAAAGAAGTATGTATGTGGATATCGACGATGCGTTTAGCGCGGACACCGGAGCATCACCGAGCATTATCGGTTTTACCGCCCGCGGATGAATTCTCTTATAGATTCCGCGACCTATCATTTTGACGAATACCGTAAATCTCACGACTTTGATGCCGCCGCTCGTTGAATACGCGCATCCACCAATTAGCATTAGTATAACCATGAGAAGCCTAAGTACCGAAGGCCAGGTTTCCACATGTTCAAGCGGGAATCCCGTCGTGCAAGCAAAGGAAACCACTCCCGTAATTGAATTCACGATCGCCTCAAAGAGCGACGTATATCTTCCGTAAATAAGTAGCACAACTGTCGAGAAAATCGTTGCTCCCGCAATTATTCCAAGGAAGACTCTTAGTTCTATATCCTTGAATGCCTCTCCTATTTTTCTCTTTGCAATCTTTAGATAGAAAACAAAATTGAGCGACGCCATTACAGAGAATATTACGAGAACCACTTTGACGAATGGCGTGAAATGCTTTGCAATCGCTGAGTGATAATCTATAAGTCCCGCCGTGCTCATGGTTGACATCGTATTTACGAGTGCCTCAAACTTTGGAACTCCACCTGCGAGGAGAAGTACAAGTTCAACCGCTGACACTCCTATATAAAGAAGATAAAGAATCTTTACGGTGTCAGCCATGCGTGCGGTATGCTTTTCTATTTCGGCACCTCTAAGTTCCGCTCCCGCGAGCCTTTGTGCATTAACTCCAAGCGCGGAGAAAACCAGAATCGTAAGAATGATTACTCCCATTCCGCCTAGCCAGTTAGATGTCGCTTTCCAGAGAACGAGCGCCCTCGGCATTGTGTTAACATCTATAACCCAGGCGCTACTCGTGGTCCACGATGCAACAGATTCAAATATGGAATCGATAACTCCATATCCCCTTCCTATAAGGAGATACGGCAGCGTCCCTCCGACAATCATTGCTATCCAACAAACGAGAACTACAAAATAACTCTCGCGAGCTTTCATCTTGATACTGAATCCCGACGAAACACTTCTCGCTACAATTGCAAGAATAAGCAGGATTCCCGTAGATATCGCAAACCCTATAGACGCTTCCTTATCACCGTCATAGACCGCGGTTCCCAGAGAAAGAATCATCGCTATTCCTTCTATTCCGAGGACTGCAGAAAGAGTTCTCAGTATGAATTTATGATTGAATGTCATGAGTCCTCCTTTCTACGCCCTATTGCTGTTCCAGAAATGCGGAGAGAACAGCATCACAAAAGTAAAGAGTTCAAGACGTCCCGCTATCATGAGTATAGCAAGCACGAACGTCGAGAAATCCGAATATCCCGAGAAATTGAATGCGGGTCCGACTCCGGAGAATCCCGGTCCTACATTACTTAGACAGGTCATCGCCGCAGTAAAATTCGTAACCATATCTTTTCCGTCAAAGGAAATAAGAAGAGCCCCAATGAACAGCGTCGCGACATACAGGAAAACAAAATAGACTATATCCGTTGCAACGTTCTGCTCCACCTTCTTCTTGTTAATCGTAAGATTGGAAACTCTGTTTGGATGGAGTTTCAGGAAGAATCCCCTGTTCACGAATTTGATTGATGTAAGTATTCTTATAATCTTTACTCCGCCGCCCGTAGATGACTGGCATGCACCCGTAATCATTACGAGCATCAGCGTAAGTTTGGAGAACGTAGGCCAAAGATCAAAGTCCTGCGTAACATATCCCGTCGTCGTTATTACCGAAACAAAATGGAATACGGAATTCCTGATGGATTCTCCGATATTTTCGTAGTAGCCTTTTACGTATAGCATAACTGCGGAGATTCCCGCGAGCACGACGATGAGACCGATATAGAGTCTAAGTTCCTCATCCGCAAAGAATTCTTTGATCCTCTTCTTTGGAATAAGAAAATATAGATTGAAATTAATTCCGCAGAGAACCATGAATGCTATGATTATCCATTCAACGAGCGGGCTCTTAAAGTATCCGACGCTCGCGCTGTAGTTTGAGAAACCGCCCGTTCCCACCGTTCCGAATGTATGAATGGCGGCATCGTATAGACTGAGACCGGCAGCCATAAGGAGCACGATCTCGACTCCGGTAAATACTAGATAGAGCTTGTAGAGATCCTTTGCCGTGTCAGAGAACTTTGCTCTGGTCTTGCTTAGTGTCGGTCCGGGAGCCTCAGCGCTTGCGACAAGCTGACCGCCTATTCCCATCGAAGGAAGAAGCGCCGCAGCAAATACGATGATACCCATTCCGCCGAGCCAGTGCGTGAAGGATCTCCAGAAGAGAACCGACCTCGCCTGCCCCTCTATGTCGTTAAGCACGCTCGCTCCCGTAGTGGAAAAGCCCGAGCAGATTTCAAAGAACGCATCCACAGGATTTGGAAGCGCCCCCGTCACGATTAGCGGAATAGCTCCCACAATCGAACTTACTATCCAGCAAAGGCTTACTATTAGATAGACGTCCCTCTGTTTGGTTCTTAGGCCGCTCGGACTAAATATTCGCATCAAAACAAACCCTACTATTAAGCAGGGCACCATTACGGCCGCAAAACATGAGGCCTCAAAGTATTCGCGATAAATAAGAGCGACTGCAATGGTCGGGACGAATGCCATCCCGAGAACCAAAAACAGAACTCCCATCATTCTTATTACGGAATGATAGTTAAAATTGGTTACCATATATCTATCTCTTCTTTAAGAGTTTCTCAAGTTCCGGTACGTCAGTAAGTAGGCTTATTACTATTACTCTGTCGTTAGACAGGAGCTTTGTATTGCCGTCAGGGATTATTACCTCACCGCTTCTATAAACGGCAGCTATCAGCATTCCGGAAGGAAGTTCAAGATCCTTTAGAACCTTTCCCTTCATCGTCATATCGTCATGAACGATTATCTCTACTATCTCTGCCTGACCCTGTACGAAAGTCGATGAGATAACTCGCTTCTCGCCCTGAACGTATCCGTAGATATTAGCAGCTGAAATCTCAAGAGGATTCAGCACCATATCGACCCCCATATTTTCTATGAGCGTAAGATAATCCTCTCTGCTCACCTTGGATATTACGTCCTTTACGCCGCGCTGCTTGGCAGTTAGCGCAAGAAGGAGGTTCTGCTCGTCGATTCCCGTTGCGGTTACGAATGCATCCATCTCGTCGAGATTCTCTTCTTCGAGCATCTCTATATCTGTTCCGTCGCCGTGAAGAACAACGACGTTCTTTACGCGAGTCGAAAGATACTGGCAGCGTTCTTTGCTCTGTTCTACGAGCTTGACTGAAGCTCCGCTATTTGCAAGCCTCTGCGCAAGATAATAACCCGTCTTTCCCCCGCCGATAATCATCGCCTTCTGCGTATTTTTCTTTTCTTTTCCATGGACGTGCTTTCTTAGTTCGTCCATTTCCCCGGCCTCACCCACAACATAGATAGAGTCATCTTTCTCGATGATGTCATCGCCGTGAGGGATGATTACTTTGCCGTTTCTTGAAATTGCAGCAATCAGCATATTCGGCATGATATTTCTAACTTCAGGCATCCTCTTGCCGATGAGTTCCGGTTTCTGTGCTGCACCAAATTCTATGAGCGTTATATGTCCGCTTGTAAAAATGTTATGAGCGGCCTCTGACTTACCCATGAGATATTTATAAATCTCAAGCGTGATGGCAAAGTCAGGATTAACCACATAGTCAATTCCCATGGTCGAGCGTATGAAATCAAAATGATTCATATACTCAGGGTCTCTAACCCTGGCTATTACGCTTCGTGCTCCGAGCTTCTTTGCAAAGCTCGCAACTATCATATTGGTCTCGTCGCTACCGCTCGCGGCAATAACATAGTCAAATTTTCCGATGCCGATATCCTCAAGCACCGAAAGATCACGGCCGTCCTCATTTACGGTCATAACGTCAAACTGCTGAGACAGTTTGTCCAGCAGTCCTGCATTCATATCTACAAGTGTAATTGCGTAGTCGCCCTCGGCCAGCGTCTCACATACCTTGACGCCAAGCTTACCTACTCCCACTATAGCAATATTCATAATCTCGTTCCTCCAAATTGTATCCTATAATACTACAATAAGTGCCCCAATGCAAATACATCTAAACTGTGCTAAAATGTTAAAAAATAAGGAGAAAATGGTTATGAAAATAGGTTTTATCGGATTTGGACATATGGCCGGCGCAATGGCAAAGGGCCTAATCAGAGGCGGCTTTTCCAAGCCTTCGGATTTATACGCCTGCGCATCGGATTATGAAAGACTGGCTGGTCGCCTCGCGGCAAGCGAAGGCTCTTCCAATAGCGAAAATTCTTCCGATGGTTTAAGCTCATCCAAAGGCGAGGACAGCATTTCCATCTCGCTTGCCGGTATGAACGCTTGCAAAACCGCTTCGGACGTTGTTAGCGAGTCCGATGTCGTAATAGTTGCGGTTAAACCAAACCAGGTTGAGGGTGTGCTCACTCCCATTAAGATCGAGCTCGCACGAAAAATAGTTATATCCGTCGCATTCGGTTGGGACTTTGAGCGCTACGAGAAGGTAATCTCGGGAGCAAAGCATATATCCATAATCCCGAACACGCCCTGCGAGGTCTGCATGGGAATGACGATAATTGAAGATAAGCACAATCTTGATGAAAGTGAACTCGAGCTCGTCGAAGACCTACTCTCTTCTTTCGGCGAAATCGCCTACTTCCCCGCAGACAAGATGTGGCTCGCGGGAGAAGTCACGAGCTGCGGGCCGGCTTTTGCCGCAATGTTTATCGAAGCGCTCGGCGATGCAGGAGCCAAGTACGGACTCGATAAAGAAGACGCTTACAGAATTGTTTCGCAGATGGTTGCGGGAACCGGAGTCCTGCAAATAGAGACCGAAAAGAACCCCGGGACAATGGTGAACGAGGTCGCAACCCCGGGAGGGGTCACAATCAAAGGCGTGAAGGCGCTCCGAGAAGCAAACTTCCACGAAGTCGTCGCAAAAGCCATCGACGCAATTGAAAAATAACACTGGCGAGAGACGACCGTGTCCGTGAGAGAACTCATGAGCGGTTGGTACAATCACTCAAAAGCACGAAAAAAGACCTTCGTTGGAGTTTGGATTTGTCTGAGCCCGTAGGGCGAGTTTAATCCAAACTCCCGAAGGTCTTTGAGTATTTGACGTGATTGTCAACCGTGAATGGTGAACGACGGACACGGTTGGACTCTCGCCATTGTTATTTCAGATACGTCTTTAGTTCGTCTACTTTGTCGAGTTTCTCCCACGGAAGGTCGATGTCGGTTCTTCCGAAATGTCCGTATGCCGCAGTCTGTCTGTAAATTGGTCGGCGAAGGTCAAGGTTCTTTATTATTGCCGCCGGTCTGAAGTCGAAATGCTTGTCGACGATTTCTGCGATTTCTTCGTCAGAGAGTTTACCTGTTCCGAAAGTGTCTACCATGATTGATACGGGCTTTGCAACTCCTATTGCATAGGCAAGTTGGATTTCGCATCTATCCGCAAGTCCCGATGCGACTACGTTCTTTGCTGCGTGACGCGCGGCGTAGCATGCCGAGCGGTCAACCTTTGTCGGATCCTTTCCGGAGAAAGCTCCGCCTCCGTGGCGCGCATATCCGCCGTAGGTATCCACAATTATCTTTCGTCCCGTAAGACCTGAGTCGCCCTGCGGTCCACCTGTTACAAACCTTCCTGTTGGGTTTACAAAATACTTTGTACCATCATCGAGAAGTTCAGAAGGTATCACAGCCTTGATAATCTTCTCTATTACGTCTTCTCTAATCTGATCCTGTGAAACCTCGGGGGCATGCTGCGTAGATACAACAACAGTATCTATGCGTTTAACTTTGTTGTCATCATACTCAACAGTAACTTGCGTCTTTCCGTCAGGTCTTAAATAAGGAAGAGTTTCATTCTTTCTCAGTTCCGCAAGTTTAAGCGCGAGTTTATGCGCAAGCGAAATCGGCATCGGCATAAGTTCCGGCGTTTCGTTGCAGGCGAAACCAAACATCATTCCCTGGTCGCCAGCGCCAACTAATGCAGCCTCCTCAGAATCCTCTCCTTCTCTATGCTCAAGTGCCTCATTCACACCCATTGCAATATCCGCAGATTGTTCATCTATGGCAGATAGAACGGCGCATGTGGTTCCGTCAAATCCATATTTGGCTCTGTCGTAACCAATTTCTTTGATGACGTTTCTCACTATGCGAGGAATATCCACATAGCATTCCGTGCTTATCTCGCCCATGACCATGGCATATCCTGTCGTAACCGTGGTCTCACAAGCAACGCGTCCATTCGGGTCCTCCGCCAAAATAGCATCAAGAATCGCATCCGAAATCTGATCGCAAACTTTGTCCGGATGCCCTTCTGTAACCGATTCTGATGTAAAAAGTCTCTTCATACTGTTCCTCCTGTCAATTCATTACCGGCAAGAAAAAAGCCTTTTCTTACCGTCAAGAAAAGGCATGATGTCTAATCATACTCCTCATCTTTCGAAAAAGCCTCCGCTCTTTCGTAGGATGTGGCACCTTTTGCGACAGTTTTTGCCATTGGCATTTGCTGCTCGCAGAGGTTGCCGGGCATCGTAGGGCCTATTCCCTCCGCCTCTCTTGATAAGGGTTCTAAGCAATTATACTATACCTATCCCCTTTGTCAACGTTTGTATATATGGTAGTCCAGATCTCTTATATTATCATGACCTTCATCGATTTTCTTGAATCCGGCCGCCTCCCAAAGGTCGTGCTGCATAGGAAGCAAATACGCAACAAAAACTTCGCGTGGTTTTTCTTCTATGCTCTGCACAATTTTCTCTATTACCTTTTGGAAAATGCTTCTACCGAAGGGATTGTAAAAATAAAACACGTCGTAGTCCTTGTAGTTTGAGAACTCAATAGCGTTGTCCTCAATAATCTCCGCCTTGAGTTTCAGTTTGTTCATATTCCTTCTTCCTATTTCAGCAATACTGTGATCAAGCTCAAGACCACTTACTTTGGCAAAGCCCATTTCCTCGGCGACTTTTAGACACATACCTTTTCCACAGCCGATGTCCATGAAATTTGCTTTGCTTCTATCTATATGAATTTTACCAAGGATTTCTTTTACGACTTCTTCGTCAGTCATACAATATCCATAATAGCTGGATTTGTTCTTTTTCGAAAAATGAAGGTCTGTAACTTTGACCATACTGAAATCGAGTCCGCGCGCCTTTTCTTTAAGATGGTTCTTGAAAAACCTAATCCACCTCTTGACCCTAACCATATCCCATTTCATAAATCTTCCTCCATATAGTGCTGATAGTCCTTAATTCTCAATCAGTGTACCCCCCCCCCGACGATTTTTGTCAAGCCCCACCAAGCCTTCGTCATTAGGAGATGCAAAGCGCGCTCTACCCAATCTTGCGTTAATGATGTAGAATTAGATAACAGCACAACTCTTGGAAATGTTGAAATGCAAAATGGATTCATCAAAGTTCAAAGTAATAGAAGGAAATCTAATAATTGACCCCGTCGAAGCCGGCGGCGATTTTATCTACGCAGAAGCGATTGACACCCGCTTAATGGGTGTTGTTGGCCTGCATATACTGAGGGATCGAGGTGGCGCTCCATTCCATCAGTTCTTCTATATAGATACAGAGGAATACGGACTTGATGACTATCAGAGCTTCCTCAAGATGGAGCGCGAGGATGTAGAAAAGAAAAAGACTGAGCTTTTTGGTGCCCTCGGCGGAGAATGGAAAGAGGTTACGGAAAAAGAGGCTCTCTATATGGTTAAGCAGGCCGCCAGGATCAACGCCAAATACAAACTTCCTTTACCTGAAGGAAGTGGCGAATATAGGGCGATACTGGAATCAGACATTGCATTAAATCTCGTCGAGAGAGCAGTATTGTGGAATAAGATAACCTTGGAAATCCGAAGCAATTACGAACTAATCAATTATTTCATCATGAGGATGGTCGCCGGCGATACCGAAGGCATATCTCGCCTCTCCTCAAGCAGAGGCGATATCCGTTATATCAACATGTCTAATCCTGGCACACTTCTGAGGAACGAGATAAGAAAAGCCGATGAAGATAATGCCAAAAGCAGCGATGACGAGCCCGATGGCATAGCAGATTCCGACGGCATAGCCGAGCCGATCTTGAAGGCAGACTTGCGTGAGTACACTTGCGTCTCGCTCATAGACGTAGACAAGGTCTATCAGCTTGTGGAAAGCGAGATCACTGTTCTGGAAGGCAAAGTAATACGCTATCACCACGGTGAACCAATGACTATATCCCCCTGGGAGGCATCTCTTATACTCGGCCTGCCCGAGTTTCTGATATATGCCACGATTGAGGATAAGTCCGATGCCTCGGTTTCTGATTCGGATTTGGCCAAGCGCTTCAGCAAAGTCATGACCTCGATCTTCAGCACCGTCACCGAGTCCGAATACGACTTCGGCTCACTGTTTATGGTATTCAGGAAGAATAACGATCACGTGCGAAAGAAGGTATATAGGCTCGACCAGGACACGATCGGCGTCGTATGCCACCTCGATAGCGATGAACTCGTCTTTGCAAGTAACGATATGGTTCATGTCGAAGCCCTGGAGAAGAGCGTGCTTGCAGGCGCAATGCTCGACAAAATCAAAATCAAAGTAATCGGTCGCTATCAATTTCCTGAGCCTATACTCGTCAGATTCATAGACAGCGACTTTGAACGATTCTCCGATTTCTTGGATTATCTTAAGAATTTTCAGGCAGATTGATTGTGCGGATTATGTCAACCTTTGTTCTTTTTTGCCCGATTATTTTCAAAAGATAAGAATCCGCACTTTTCAACAATGGTGAGGGTTATCCACAGGCTTCAAAAAAATCGTATACGATTTTGCCTTTAGTAACATGTGGATAAGTGCATCGCATAAAGCATTGAAATTTCAGGCATTCAACAATTTGATAACTTTGTCAATACCTAGTTATCCACAGATTTTTGCGAAAGAAAAAAAGGTCTTTGTTCGATAGTTATTTTATGTAAAAACAAGAAGAAAATATCCTGTTTGCTGATATCTCGCGGAGGTTAACATGAAAACTAAAAAGGTATACTATGATGATGTTTATATGAGTAACGGAACTGGAAACGTATTGGAAATACTGACTTCCAAAGAGCACTCAAGCGCAGTTTCACTTGTACTCGACCAAACAATCTTCTTCCCCACCGGCGGAGGTCAGAGCTGCGACTTAGGTACGATAAACGGACTCCCTGTAATTGATGTACGCGAAGACAAGGACGCCATTTATCATGTGGTCGATATCGGCGACAAGGATGTGAATAACATCTTCCATGTCGGCGATGAAGTGAGCCTTGCCATAGATTGGGAAAGACGTTTCGACAATATGCAGCGCCACTGCGGCGAGCATATACTATCCGGAATCTTCTATAAACTATTCGGCGGCGTAAACCGCGGCTTCCACATGGGCGACGACTATCTCACTATAGACATAAGCCTCGAGGATAAGCCTGAATTCAAGGAACTCAGTATGGATATGTGCCTTGAGGCTGAGCTTATGGCCAACCAGGCGATCTGGGACAATCTCCCCGTGGTCCGCAAAGTATTCGACTCAAGAGAAGAAGCGGTAAAGATGCCGCTCCGAAAGGCTCTCGCAATAGACGAGGATATTTCTATTGTAACAATCGGTGACGAAAACGATCCCGCGGACTCGGTTGCCTGCTGCGGAACCCACCCCGCCTACGCCGGCCAAGTCGGAATGATAAAGATTTACAAGGTCGAGCCAAACAAAGGCATGTTCCGCATATTCTTTGAAGCCGGAAAACGCGCCTTACTCGCCTACGACAAGCAATACGATATTCTGACAAAGCTCGGAAACGACCTCTCCGCAGGCGTACCCGAC
>JAGAFN010000026.1 GCA_017612585.1 Bacillota bacterium
GATATAGTGCTGATTCACGATGATATCTTAGCCACCGGTGGTTCGATGGAAGCTGCAATTGAATTGGTAAAGAAACTTGGCGTTAAGAAGATTTATGTCAACTGCCTCATCGAACTGGAAGGGCTGAACGGACGTAAATATTTAGAAGGCAAAGCAGAGAACGTAGATTGTCTCTTCGGAATAGAGGTGGATGAGTAAAAGTTGAAAGGCAAGGATGAACATATAGAACTTTTATTGAAGCGCATACCGGAGAGTCCGGGAGTGTACCAGTACTTCGATAAGGACGGACAGATTATCTATGTAGGCAAGGCAAAAAACCTGCATAGACGGGTAAACAGCTATTTCAATAAGGAGCATCAGTCATCCAAGACTCGTCAGTTAGTGGCGCATATAGCGGATATAAAGTACGTAGTGGTAGATAGTGAACAAGACGCATTTCTGTTAGAGAACAACCTTATCAAACAATACCAACCGCGCTATAATATTCTGCTCAAAGACGGAAAGAGTTATCCGAGCATATGCATCACAAAAGAGGCATACCCTCGAATATTCAAAACAAGAACTATCAATAAGAAAACAGGAGAATACTACGGTCCCTATAGTTTCGGATATACCGTGGAGATGGTGATGGAGTTGATCCATAAACTCTATCCTATTCGAACTTGTAATATACCGATTTCTCCTGATTCCATCGAAAAAAAGAAAGTAAGAGTTTGTCTCAAATACCATTTGAAGAATTGTTGCGGAATATGTGAAGGGAAAGGCAAAGAACAATATAATGAATGGATAGAGCAAGCTCGAAAGCTCATTAAGGGCGATGCGCACGAGATAGGTAAACAATTGGAGCAGGAAATGATTCGCCTGGCTGCTGAGATGAAGTATGAAGAAGCCGCTGATACAAAACGCAAGATTGAACTGCTTGAGCAATTTAAAAGCAAGACGATTATCACGAATTCATCGGCAAAAGATGCAGATGTATTCGGTTACGACGAGCAAGACGACAGAGTGTATATCTCCATGCTGCACGTGCATAACGGATCGATTGTTCAGGGACAGACGATTGAGTACCGAAGGAAGATGGAAGAGGAAAAAGAAGAGCTCTTGGCGATGGGAATGATGGAACTCAGACAGCAATTAGAGAGCAATACAAAAGACGTGATTGTTCCGTTCATTCCGGAGGTTTTTGATGATTCGCTACATGTGCATATAGCCTAAGCGGAGACAAAAAGAAACTGTTGGATCTGGCGATGCAGAATGTGCGACAATACAAACTCGATCGTCTCAAACAGGAAGATAAACTCAATCCCGAGCAGAGAGGTGTTCGTATTTTGACCCAGATGCAAGAGATGATGGGCCTTCCGACACTCCCACGGTGGATTGACTGCTTCGATAATTCCAATATACAAGGCACGAATGCAGTCGCAGGATGTGTAGTCTATCGAATGGCGAAACCGAGTAAGAGTGACTATAAGCGATTCGAGATAAAAAGTGTCGATGGATCCGATGATTATGCCAGTATGCGAGAGGTTGTTCGAAGACGCTATCAGCACCTCATTGAGGAAGGAAATCAGCTACCGGACTTGATTATTGCCGACGGTGGTTTAGGTCAGATGCATGCCATCCGAGAAGCGGTCGAAGATCAATTAGGATTGAGTATTCCGATTGCCGGATTGAAGAAAAATGACAAACATAGAACCCAGACCTTGTTGTTCGGTTTTCCACCTAAAGAGATCAGCATGCCGGTGACAAGCGAGGTGTTCCGACTTTTGACGAATATACAAGACGAAGTGCACCGATTTGCCATTTCGTTCCACAAAGCGAAGCGCAGCAAGGCACAGATTCACAGCCAACTTGATGATTTACAGGGAGTTGGAGAGGCTACTAAGCAGAAGATTTTAACACATTTCGGTTCTGTGAAACGCGCCAGAACAGCAAAAAAAGAAGAATGGATTGAATTGCTCGGAAAACGCAGAGGATCAATGATTTACGAGCAATTACAAGCCCAAATAAGTCTCTGAGAATTAAATAAAAATCATGAACATGCGTATTTATACGATAAAAAAGCAGTCAGTAGTCAGCCTTCAGCCATCAGAAAAGAGGCTTATGTTGCTCAATGAGCAAGGAGAGGAAGTGAGTGCGCTGGAGCTCTTGCGCGCGACCGAACCTCATCGGGTTTTCGCCTTTGAGGGTGCCATGGGTGCCGGTAAGACTACTTTCATCAAAAAACTCTGCGAGGAGATGGGAACAACGGATGTGGTGAACAGCCCGACCTTTTCCATCGTTAATGTGTACGACGTGGAACAACCCTATCGAGGTGAAGTCTATCATTTCGATTGCTATCGACTCAAAGACATCCGCGAGGCGATGGACTTCGGAGCAGAGGAGTATCTCTATTCCGGGAACTACTGTTTCATCGAGTGGCCTGAAAAGATTGAAGCCCTTCTGCCCGAAGATACCGTCCGCATCTCCATCACTGTTCTACCGAACGGGGATCGTCAGTTGATGGTTGAAGCTCCCGAAGAATAATAACGTAGATATGTTGGTAGACCTCGAAATGTAAAAAAAATGCATTTTTATGTATTTTCTTGCATAATTCAAAAAAAAGCAGTACCTTTGCAGCGCAAAGGTTTATTCACAAAAGCATATGAGTTGTTTACAGGTATTATTAGCAATCCTTTTTCCGCCGCTGGCGGTTGTGGACCGCGGATGCGGGTCGGTCATGATCGTATTTCTCCTTACGCTCTGCGGATGGGTTCCCGGCGTGATTGCTGCTTTGATCATATTGAATAAGAACGCATAAAAGAATTAGAGAGTTAGAGAATTAGAGAATGAGTACCCTTCACGACATAGATAATCTGTATATTCCCGGCTTCGAGGAATATATACGTCAAGGTGAACCGGATAAGAAAGCCAAAGCTTCTATTTGGCAGACTGCTATTGGTTTGCAGGCCGTAGATGGCTTACAGACGTCCGAATATCTGCATGAAACGGCTCGCCGGAATATTGAAGGAGAGATCAATTTGGAGGAAGCCAATAAACTCATCCACACTTACTATCGATCGCGCGCAGCGCACGATGAGCCTATAGATGATGACGAAGCGGAAGCAGATCGCGCCTCGGCGAATATAGCGCGTATTTTAGCATCGCAGACTTTAGCCTTTTCAACAAACGGTTTGATTGCTTTGCACCGCCGTATCTTTGAGGGCGTTTTTCCTCATGCAGGGCAAATCCGTAAATTTGACATTACCAAGAAAGAGTTTGTGCTTAGGGGAGAGACTGTCAATTACTTGAATTGTGACGATATACGAGATGCGATAGATTACGATATAAAGGAGGAAAAAGCGTTTTCATATGCGAATATTTCCAACGATGCAATGATTGCGCATATTTCGCGTTTTACATATAATCTTTGGCAGATACATCCCTTCCAAGAAGGGAATACGCGAACAACAGCAGTCTTTCTTATCCTATATTTAAGGTCTATCGGCTTTGCGGTTGACAATGATATGTTTGCAAGCCATGCATGGTATTTCCGCAACGCATTAGTACGCGCGGTTTATAGAAACGCACGACTTGGTGTGGATTACTCACCGCAATACTTGGAGCGTTTCTTCCGAAACTTGCTGCTTGGCGAACAATGGGAATTAAAAAGCCGCTATTTGGTGATTAATCCGCCTGCTGAATATACCGAACAACCTCGAAGAGATACCCCCACAAGTACCCCCACAAGTACCCCCACAAGTTTTCCAGAAACAATAAAACGTGTGGTTCAGGTTTTAGGAGACAAGCAATTAACAGGAAAAGAATTGATGAATGCTATCGGTCTTAAAGATCGGAAGAATTTTGTAGAATATTCTCTTAAC
>JAGAFN010000027.1 GCA_017612585.1 Bacillota bacterium
CCTGACCGGTCTGCGACACGATAATGTCCTCGGTCTTCTGCCACTCAGCCCAAAATGCCGCTATGCTCGAGTAGCAGTATGCATAGTGATGTGAATATGTATGATTTCCTATGCTAGGTCCACTTCGATATGCCTTGCCTATTGAGTCCCAATAATATGTATTGTATCCACTAACAAAGAACGTAGCCTTGGCACCGTATTTATCCAGTATATCAATCAGCCTATCCGTATACGGCCCCGGTCCATCATCAAATGTCAGATAAATGACCTTATCAGGCTTGCTCTCAACTCCATTCAAGATGTAATGCGATTTGTAATCCGGCGCAACGTACATTCCTGTAAAATCACTCTGCCATACGCCGTTTTCCGCAAGAAAATAGTTTTTCGGAGTATCAGATATACCCTCGTTCGTATCAACCAAGCCTGTGCGCATGGCGCCTGACTCAGCAACATCCGGCCATCCGAGATAATACCATTTCTCGTTATCCTCTAGCCATCCGTGCTGCATTGCACCGGAATCCGGTTCGTCCGGCCAGCCGAGATAATACCACTTTTCGTCTTCCTTGAGCCAACCGTGGTGCATTGCACCAGACTCAGAGAAATAGTACCATTTTTCACCAACCTTCTTCCAGCCTGTTTGCATGGCACCAGACTCAGAGAAATAGTACCACTTATCATTAATCTTTCTCCATCCAACTGCCATTGCGCCCGAGTCATCGTTGTCAGGAGAACCTAGATAATACCACTTGTCCTTATACTCGAACCAGCCGCGCCTCATTGCGCCGGACTCTTCATCGTCAGGTGAACCTAGATAATACCACTTGTCCTTATACTCGAACCAGCCGCGCCTCATTGCGCCGGACTCGTCATCGTCAGGTGAACCTAGATAATACCATTTATCGTCGACTTTGACCCAGCCATGACGCATTGCTCCTGAGGCATCATTGTCTGGTGACCCCAGGTAGTACCATCTGTCGTTTACTTTTACCCAGCCGTGCTGCATATATCCGGAAGCGCTGAAGTGATACCACTTTTCTCCTATTTGCTTCCATTGATTAGTAACATACGTTCCGTCTTGGTTCTCATAGTGCCAGCCGCGATCGTTTTCCTTCCACGTCGCCTTCGCCTCAGTCTCTTGCGATACAGTCTCTTGCGGTACAGTCTCTTGCGGCACAGTTTCTTGCGATACAGTCTCTTGCGGCACAGTTTCTTGCGGCACAACCTCTTCCGCGAGAGCAGTCATAGGAATAGCCAAAATCGTTACTGCAATAAGCAGTATATAAGCCATAGCCCTCTCATATTGCTTTCTCATTTTCGACTTTCTCATCTTCAGCTCCCTCATCTTCGGCTTATTCCAGCCAACCCTTTTCATCAAAAATGTATTCTTCTCCATCTATCTTGTAAGTAGCGCCTGCCGCATACCATCCGGAATCGTCTCCAAACCACCAGCGCTTATCACTGCCATGCCATATGCCCCTATGCGGATACGTCCAGCTACCGCTCTTATTAAGCCAATAGCCATTCACATATTCTTCCGATGCCATTACACCCGAAGGATGCATATAGTACCAAACTTTACCGGCCTCAATCCAGCCAAATCTCATTGCACCGGTGTTCGGATTATCTTCCCATCCATAGTAGAACCAATCATCACCTTCCAATACCCAGCCTCTTCTCATGGCTCCGGAATTAAGATCTTGATTCCAACCGAAATAGTACGTTTTCCCATCTATCTCCTGACGGCCGTGTCTCATGACTCCGTCAGTTCCCATGTAATACCACCTATCATCAATCTTGATCCATCCGGTTCTCATTGCTCCGGACTCAGGTTCATCGGGCCATCCAAAATAATACCACTTACCGGCGATTTTTTTCCAGCCATGCACCATGGTGCCTTTGCCATCCAAATAATACTTCCTTCCGCCGTAGCTCACCCATCCTGTCTTTCTACTTCCCGACTCATCAAAGAAATACCACTTCTCATCAATTAGGTGCCATCCTGTTACCATTTTACCATTTGTAGGATTGAGGTAATATAACTTTCCTTTATCTCTTAACCAGCCTGTGGCCATCTTTCTGTTGGACTTGAAATAGTACCAATCGTCTTCGATCTCTCTCCATCCAACTACAGAATATCCATCTATCTCGTGTAGATAATATGTATCGACTTGCGCTTTTGTTTCATTGTCCTCGCCGTTCGTTTCATTCTTTACTTCCTGTACCTCTCTTAGCCATCCCGTCTGCATTACACCGTCATCATCAAAAAAATACCACTTATCCTTTATTTCCTGCCAGCCGGTAACAGGTAGTCCGTCCTCTCCGTAGTAATACCAAACGTCTTCGACTTTACGCCATCCCGTAATGAGCGCGCCGTTTTCCATGAATGTATATGTGTTTCCGTCAATTTCTACGGTGCCCGTCACCATCTCGCCATCTCTATACTTATCCGTCTTTTTCGGCGAAAGGTAATAGGTCTTGTCATCCAAAGTTAACCAGCCTCTCTGCATGAGGCCGCCATCAGGATCAAAATAATACCATCTTCCCCAGCGGCTAATCCAGCCGCCCTTGGCTTCTCCGTCAGAGAAGTAGTAATACTCGTATTTTGCTTCATTACCATATACGCTCTGAACCCACTCCGTCCAGCCGCCCGAGAATGTCTGACGATTAATGCATGAATCAGCTGAAGCAAGTGCGCATTCCGCCTTCTCTCCCAAGACCTGATAAATCCGGCCATCCGAGAAGTCATAAACCAGAGCCTTATCGGATGCGCCCACCATATAAAAGTTTGTTCCCAATTCTGTCCTTCCGTAATGGATGGCAGAAATGTTAAGGTACTGCCCGGAAATATCTCCTCCCGTTGCCGTTCTGTACGATGTGATCAATGCATCGCGTGGACTGAAAAGATCTAGAAGCTCCTTGGACGTTGATTGGTTCAATCCGTGGTGCGATACTTTGATGGCATCCATTGTGCCATAGTCTACAGCGATTGATCTTGCAACCTTCTGCTCCGCCTCCTGCTCCACATTGATGTCGGCGCCTAAATAAACATGATGATTCCCATCCGTAACCACCGCCACGATAGAATTGACATTCTCGTCGAGCGCGCCCGATACAGAAAACAAATTGTACAGCGCTATGCTAAAATCTCCGAAAGTAAAATAAATATAATCGTCGAACCAATCGTCCGTCGATCCCTGATTATAATATGCCGAACTGATAGCACTGCATGCATTAATGGCATTTAACTTTTCGGCATAATCAAGCGTAGGCTGACCGCTAGAGCCCGTCATAAGATTTTGACTTACTTCAATGGTGGCAGCACCGTGCTCCGCCATCTTATTTATCGCCTGATAACAAAAGGCCTGGTTATGCCACGACGAACTTCTTCTCTCGGATCCTAGGTCGTCATTCAATGGACTTACGTGGTGATATGCTTTGTGTATATATACGGTATCCCCGTCAACCAGAGAGCATACTTCTCCCTCAGCATTAACATATGTCAGATCCGAAATCTCCGGCACGCCACCGATATGATCCGAATGAGAATGGGTTCCTATGATAAAATCAAGATGCGGAATGCCGAGAGTCTCTATCATCCAAACAGCGGCGTCTCTTCCATTTTTTCCGGGATTTTGGTTTGATAACGCCGATCCTCTGGCAACAGAATATATCGTGCCATCTGAATCCTCAATTTGGTTTTCGTAGCGGTTTCCTGTATCGATTAGACCCCAGCGACCTTGCGATTCGACAATTATAAAGTCAGAGTCAAACTCTCCTCCCGCCATATCGTAGAACCAAATGCGCTTTCCTGAAGAGAAATTGGATACTCCAAGTCTAAGGCGATCGTCCAGCTCCTCATCTTCCTCCTCCGAGTCTTGGTTCTGTTCCGGGTCATCGGTATCTTCTGTGTCCTCAGTATTCTCTGCTTCCTCGGTTCCTTCCTGCTCTGCTTCCTCGGCGCCATCTTGTTCGGCCTGTTCGGCATCCTCTTGTTCAGCCCGCTCGGCACCGTCGGTTTCCTCCGCCAAGACGCTAAGCGGCGCAAAAACCATCACCGCAATAACAAAGCACGTCATTACGCATATTATAGTCCTAATTATCGTATTCTTCTTCACTTGCCTTCCTCTTAGTCTCTCTCATCTAGCTATTTCTTGGTCCACATATATTTTGTCACACTTAGTTGATCGTAACCTTTACTCGCATATACGGATTATCCTCTGACGCGGTTAAAACCAAAGCATAATTCTGAAGTTCCACCTTGGTATCAAATGGTATCCCATAGAAAGTGTATTGAAAATGGGTCTTGCTCCACTCCGGATCATAAACGAGTCCGTCTATTTCTACAAACCCGTGACCTGTGTCGTGGCATGAATAAACCTCTTCATAGCCTATGGCTCTTGCCAGATAAGCAAAGGCCGCAGCTATGCTAAAGCAATTGCCGCCTTTGGTGCCAGTTCTTCCATCGCCTGTTCCGATAAAAATATCATTGGCATAAACTATCGGCCAGTCTGTCCCTGTGTAGTGTGGGACTCGCGTATTGAACTCAGGTACACTTTTGACATAGTCAAAACTTGCCTGGAGTTTTTCTTCATCGGTCATATCATCCGTTGTAATGCTCGTTAGAACATCCATTGCCAGATAGAGAGTTCTGTCAGACTCGGTCATGACCTCATATGCGAGGCCTTTGATAATCACATAGTCTGTGCCGTCTACACTTAGCGCTTTGCATGTCTCTAGCCATGCTCCGTCCTCGCCAAGATAATAGTATTTGGGGGAGCCCTCTCCATTATTAGGGTCCACAACGCCCGTAATCATGGCACCGGACTCGGAGAAATAATACCATTTTCCGTCTATCTCACGCCAACATGTTGCCATAGAGCCTGATTCATCATCGTTCGGCGAACCCAGGTAATACCAGTTGTCATTATCCTTAAACCAGCCGTGGCGCATGGCACCGGACTCAGAGAAATAATACCATTTGCCGTCTATCTCACGCCAACCTGTTGCCATTGCGCCTGATTCATCATCGTTCGGCGAACCCAGGTAATACCACTTGTCATTATCCTTAAACCAGCCGTGGCGCATGGCACCCGAATCATCATTATCCGGACTTCCCAGGTAATACCACTTGTCATTATCCTTAAGCCAGCCGTGGCGCATGGCACCCGAATCATCATTATCCGGACTTCCCAGGTAATACCACCTGCCATCGACCTTCTTCCATCCGTGCTGCATATATCCGGATGCGCCGAAATAATACCATCTGCTTTCTATTTTGCTCCACTGACCCGCAGGGTACGTTCCGTCTTGGCTTTCGTACCACCAGCCGCGATCGTTTTTCTTCCATCCGCCATCCGAATCAGCTTGAGATGCCGCGCTAATTCTCGTATTAAACACAGCAAACAACAGCAACAGTATTATCAACACCGCCGCCATCTTAATATGGATTCCATTGTAATGACGTTTTACAACGTTCACGTTTCGCCTCCTCTTATTTGCCGCATACCTCACAAATTCTGGTTTTTCCGCTCTCTTCAACTGTTCCGTTTAATATTTGGCGTGCGTTTTTTAGGGTTGAGCAGCGTTCGCTCACGTGATAAACTTCTCCGCCCGGAACCCAATACACCTTGCTAATCCACCATCCGTCTGAATCAAAACCATGGATTGCACCATCTATCTTATACGTTGCCTTAACTGCATACCAGCCGCTTGTATCGCCGTACCACCAGCGATCGCCACTCTTGTTCCAGCTTGCTCTATGCTGATATGTCCATGTTCCGTCAGCGTTAATCCAATATCCGCTAACATATTCGTTCGACGCCATCTCGCCGGAGGAATTTAGGTAGTACCAGGCGCCGCCTGACTGAAGCCATCCTGTATACATGGCGCCGCTTCCGCTGAAGAAATACCACTTTTCATCGACCTTTCGCCAGCCTGTGCTCATTGCGCCGGAATTACTGAAGTAATACCATGTGCTGCCAATCTTCTGCCAGCCGGTCTGCATTGCGCCCGCGTCGCCAAAATAATACCAGGCGCCATTGATATACTCCCAGCCCGTGGCCATTATTCCCGATGAATCAAAATAGTACCAAGCGCCATCGATTAGTCTCCATCTTCCTATAACAAAGCTTCCATCTGCATTCTGATACTTCCACTTGTCATCCACCTGTCTCCACGCAGGACCAACAGGCTCAATTTCTCCGAGCGCCACGCCGGCTCCATACTCGGCTTCTTCCTGCGTAAACTCTTCGTATAAAAGCTGATTTATTAATCCTTGTTTGGAAAATTCCTTTAACTTTAGCTTGGCTTCCGCTGTTTTTGCAGCTTGTTCGTGCCAATCCGCTCCGCAGTTTTCGACACCGTATTTAGCTTCCTCCTCCGTGTACTCATCATACAAAAGCTGGCTGATTAGTTTTTCCTTTGAAAATGGTTTAATGCTTAGATACGTTGTCGCTGCTTCTATGGCTTGCGTTTCGGTTGTAGTTGCCGCAAAGGCCACATTCGGTATACATAACAAAATGAATGCTGCCGCAAGAATTAATGCGACCGCCCTAGTCATGCTTCTGTTCCTACAAAACATACCTGCCTCCTAATCTTGCTAATAAGCTAAAAAATCTATTTCATCCAGCCTTCGGCATCAAAACCGTAATACACACCATCTATCTTATACGTTGCATTTCTTGCGTACCAACCGCTGGTATCTCCGTACCACCACCGATCGCCACTCTTGTGCCAGCTTGCCCTATGTTGATATGTCCAGCTTCCGCTTGGGTTTAGCCAGTATCCGCCGACATACTCGTTGGCCGCCATAGCGCCCGAGCCCTTAAGGTAGTACCATGTGCTTCCATCCTGAACCCAACCGGTCATCATGGCGCCGGAGGGACTCATATAGTACCAATTGCTGCCGTCATAGACCCAGCCGGTGCGCATAGCGCCGCTTTCGTTAAAGAAATACCAAACACCGCCAATCTTTTGCCATCCGGTTTGCATGTATCCTGATTTATCAAAGTGGTACCATGTTCCATCAATTTGCTCCCACTTATTCTCCGAGTAGCTTCCATCACCTCTTCTGTACCGCCAACCAACGCTATCCTCAAGCCATCCTGAATTCTTAGGATCATATGCAGTCTTGGACAATGTGGGGTAGTTAAATTTATAGGGAGGATGTGCATCGATAAATGTATTAACTCCATCCGCCTTTGTTTCTGAACCGACAAGAAAATGGTTTCTGTTTTCAAGCCCGGATAATGCAGCGTCAATTCCCATAGGATCATCATATGTGACATCCATCCCATACCATACGCCGTCAACTTGAACGTAGTTCCACATATGATTATTCCCGGTCACTATTAGGCATGGGATATTAAGCCTATCACAGATAATCTTAAATGCCTCGGCATAACCCTCGCATACAGGATTTACTGATTGATCCAATGCGCCTATTGCCGTAAAACATACAGCCTCTACATTAGTATTCTCGACATTCTCGTTCGTTTTATAGACATTTGTATTATAGATATTGTTTTCTGTAAGCCAATCGTGAATATATGCCAGCTTATCGTAAGTTGTTGACTTCTTAGATGCTTCTTTTACAATCTCGTTAACAGCGTTGTCAAGGAGCAAGGAATCATTATCTATATTTCTTTCTCCCTCACTCCAGCTGTCAGCTATGAAAAAGGTGAAGTATACTTCGATATTATAATTCTTCCCATCTGAGCTGTTGTACCTACAAGCACGCTCAGACCTGCTACTTATCCAAAATATTTCCGGATGATCAATGCCGTATGCCGTATACGCATTACTGGCACTTATAGTAATTCCATTGAAGTAACTATCGATATCCGTACCACTATATTGAGTAGAAAAGACACAAGTCTCTTCCTCTGACGTAAAGATATCCGCATTGTCCGGATTATCCAGATAATCATAAATGGTCTTTCCGACTTCATCCAACTGATTATAGTGATAGTTGGAAGCAGAATTATCTGCATTAACATGAGCCGGAAGAATCAATGTCAAAGTCAGAATCAAGCATGTAAAAAGGCCTACAATCTTCTTCATTTGAATCACCTTTCTGTTTTATGGTTCCTGTTTTATTATTCCTACTTCAGCCAACCCTCGGAATCAAAGCTGTAATACACTCCGTCTATCTTATACGTCACATTGGCCGCATACCAACCGCTGGTGTCACCATACCACCAGCGATCGCCGCTCTTACGCCAAGATGCTCTATGCTGATATGTCCAGCTTCCATTTGGATTTAGCCAGTAGCCACTGACGTACTCGTTCGCAGCCATCGCGCCTGAGCCCTTAAGGTAGTACCATGTGCCTCCGTCCTGAATCCAACCTGTCATCATAGCGCCGGAGGAGCTCATATAGTACCAATTGCTACCGTCATGAACCCAACCGGTACGCATAGCTCCGGAATCCGGATTATCTACCCAACCAAGATAATACCACTTGCCATCCACTTTCTGCCAGCCACGCATCATGGCTCCATCCGTGCCCATGTAATACCACTTGCCGCCGTCACTTATCCAGCCGGTTTGTTTTACATCATCAACATAAAAACACCATTTACCATCTTCCTTTGCCCAACTATTTTTCATAATTCTAAAGGTAATTACTTTTGTGTCTCCATAAATCCCTTTGCCTGTAATAGTCATCGTAGCAGTTCCGGTGTTTATATTGTTTTTATAAGACAATGTGTAGTCTGTTCCTTCTTTAAGAGTTACAATCGATCCACCCTGATCAAATTTTACAGTTGGTGTTTGCGTCTGAGCCAACCCGGTGTATGTCTTGTCTATAACACCGTCCACAGTGGCATTTGAAATAGATGCTCTCACGATCTTAAACGTTTTAGTAACCGACCCGGAATAGTTTCCTATACCGGTAACAGTCATTGTGGCGGTTCCTACTTCGATGTTGTTTTTATATGATATCTCATAATCAACACCTGGCTTTAATGTGATCTGTTTGCCTCCTACGTACGCCTGTACCACCGTTGTATCGCTCTGCGTCATGGCCCCTCCGGTGTAAGGCATTTCATTGTATTTCAATTCAATGCTGGCTTTTGCAGTCGAAAGCGGAAGCTTATCGATGCTGAACGTTTTGCTTACCGCTCCTATAAACCCATCGCATCCGCTTATCGTAACTGTTGCCGTTCCTGCGTTTATATTGTTTTTATACGAAACAGTATAATCTTCGTCATCAACAAGCGAAATATCCCCGAGCTTAACCGACGTCGGAGCTGGTTCTTTTGCGTTCCCGTCATACGTAAAACTTGTTGAGCTAAGTTCAATGGATGCTCCTGAAATATCCTGATTGATAAATCCATATCGAACACCCAATTTATCTACTGCGCTGTGTCCATCGCTGCGTTTATAAACGAGAATATTATCATATACCACATGAGAATCATCGTAATAGAACCATCCGTTCCAAAATGCGTCATTTCCAATTGTTTTTACATCACGTCCGATTTCGACAGAGGAAACATTGCTAAAGAACGCAATGCCCTCATCAGGAATTTCGGTAATGCCGTCTTCTACTACAATTTTTTTGATGTCTGAATCCGAGTAACCAATGGATCGCCTTATACCATCTCCTGTGCTTTCGTATATTGCTCCGCTTCCTGATATCGTAAGAGTTCCATTTTCGATATTCCATGTAGAATACTCACCGGCAACATTATATATTTTTTTCGTTAGTTCACCTGAGTTGATGTTGATTTTATAAAATGCAACCTGTGCCCCGGCACATGCATGGAATACTATATCGTTACCATCAAGAGATGGTTTACAGTTTGCTATATATGCCCCTATTGTATGTTCAGTTCCAATTTTGTTGCCATTTCCATCAATAAGTATGTAGTGCAAGCCGTTGCTCTCTAATACATTCTCATTGTAACTATCGACACTTTCTTGCCACAATACAACAAATCTGTTGTCATTAACCTTCAAGAGATAAATGCTATCAAACCTTGTTTCGCTTGTATAGTCTGTAAGCCATTTGAATTTAGTAGAGTCTTTAGTAAAATCATTTTTCGGAGTTACTGTTAGATAAATATTGTATGGTGTGGAACTGCTGTAATTATCATACTGTGTTTGATCGATTGACGAGCCGACAGCAAGAACATTATTGGCGGATAACGCGATACCGTCAGCTGAAGCACGAGTCGCCACAGCCCATGCAGACGTTCTCTCTCCGCCATATTCCAGAACTTTTATACTGCTCATTCCGAATGTATTCGGATCAATTTTCGAGAGCACAGTTCCATAGCTGCCTTCACTCTCTTCCACAAGATATATAGAATCATTATCACAAGCAAGATGCTGAGAGAAACTGTGCCAGTAGTCACCCTCCACATATCGTCCTGTCATGGTCATTTTGTCGATATCGACAATAAACAAACCCTGATGTCCTTGGTTATACTGTTCATCCACATAGCCTTCATGACCTGTAGCAAGGCATAAGCGGTTTCCCCTTTCTATCAGATCGACAGTGCCTGCACGGAATGGTCTTCTAATTTCACCGCCCCAGATCGCAGGGTTTCCTGTTATTTGGGCAGCCCCTTGTCTGACCCAACTCTTGTTATATTTGATAACACGAATGACCTCTGCATCATCAATCTCATCAAGATTAGTCTGACCTTCGACAATATAATACCCATCCGAAAGATTAAAGAAGCCTCCCCAGAGATCAAGCTCCATATCAATACTTTTTTTGCTCAGCAGATTAAAGGATGTGTCATAATACTCAATTTGAATCTTTTTATTGTCCTGCTCAGCATCGACTCTCATATACCCGGAGTCTGTCGGCACGAGCGATGAATAATTAATCTTGTATGCGTACAAGTTGTCAATTAACTGGGGTTGCAGCTGTGAACTATCTGCAAAGGCAGCAGACAAAGGCATAGCAGAAACAAGTAAAACTACTATCAAAAATATAATCCCAATCCGTCCGTTTTTCTTAATGTTCATTCGCTCTCCTTTCAAAGCCTTAAATCAGATCATGCCATCGAAACCATTTGTTTATTTCATCCATCCTTCGGAGTCAAAGCTATAATAAACGCCGTCTATCTTATAAGTCACATTGGCCGCGTACCATCCGCTGGTATCTCCATACCACCAGCGACCATTGCTCTTATGCCAGCTCGCTCTATGTGGATATGTCCAGCTTCCGTTTGGGTTTAGCCAGTAGCCGCCGACGTACTCGTTAGAAGCCATAGCGCCCGACGGATATAGGTAGTACCATGTACCTCCGTCCTGAACCCAACCGGTACGCATAGCTCCGGAATCGGCAAACAAATACCACTTGTTTCCAATCAACTGCCATCCTGTGCCCATGTATCCTTTTGCATCAAAATGATATTTTGAACCATCTATCTTATATGTAGCATTTACTGCATACCATCCGGATTCGTCGCCATACCACCAACGATTACCGCTTTGCTTCCAAGTTGCTTTATATGGATACGTACAGCTACCATTTGGATTAATCCAGTAACCTCCCACATATTCGTTCGATGCCATTTCTCCGGACGAATGCAGGTAATACCTGGTGTTTCCGTCCCTTATCCAACCCGTAAGCATTCTTCCTGACGAGTCCATATAGTACCATTTACCGCCGTCATAAACCCACCCGGTACGCATCGCTCCTGTATCTGGGTCATTCGGCCAACCAAGATAATACCATTCACCCGCATACTTCAGCCATCCATGCTGCATATTGCCGGCATAATCGGAATAGTACCATTTACCTGCGTCTGTAAACCAACCTTTCTCTATCTCGCCAGAAGCGTTATAGTATCTCCATAATCCGCCAATCTTTTTCCAACCGTGATTATCTTCTATTGTGATAGTGCGGCTTAATTGTCCTGTGCTACCATTTACACCTTTTATTGTGATGTTATATATACCAGGTCCGTCAATAGTATATTCGTACATGTCATATATGTCGTACGTATATTCTCCTACTTTGTATAAATTAACAATTGTGTTTCCCCAGTTTCCTACATAGTATCCTGGTTGTCCCTCAGTTTTTGTGCCATCGAGACCATACCTTATACCATCTCTAAACAGTTCCCAGTGGCCATTCCAAGTTTCCATTTCGGCCACCCACGCGTCTATAACTTGCTTTTCTGTAAAGTTATAATAAATGCTGTATGTAGGAACACCGTCAATAATCTCTACAAAGTATCCGTCTGCCTGATTTTGCTCCATCTCATCCTTCACCTTTTCCAAGGCTTGGGCATGCGTTTCCAGATACATATCTTGGAGTGTTCCAATTCTTCGCGTGTACTTCTTTTCGGAGTTCATATATCCCGTCTTCGCAACAAACTCCTTTGCACTGCTATATGTCTTAATTTCATCAAAAGTATATTTGTACGTAATACCAAACGGTATTTGGATGGCAAGATCGTTAATGTCTCCGGATTTCGGTTTCCCCAATCTCTGCGCCAAGGCGGTAGTGCTCATATAGGTACAGTAACTCGCGTATGGCGTGTGTCTAGTTATGTCATCACGCCAATAATTGGAAAGCCTCAAATCTTTCTTTTCCGAGTGAGCGCTTTCTATAAGTTTTTTAGATACGTTTGGGCCAGTAATTTCAATTTCGTAATCATATCCCTCACTGCCCCATAAGCTCCCGTATGAATCACCTTGAGGCATATAAGCAGCCACATTTATTCTAATTGGCTTGTTTTCCCAAACATATTCACCATTAAAATGAGCATCAAAATCGTACCACCTCTCGGTATCATGATTATATATGCTTACATCCACCTGGAGTTCAGGATGCGAATACGAGTAGTTGCCTTTACTGGTTTTGCCACTTAAATCAACACTCACAGAACTGCCTTCCAGACTCGTTTCCGGGAATACACCTTCTTTAGGGACATAATCTGTTTCAGTCGCGCCACTGTAATAGGTTTCTATTGTACACTGTGCTGTATATCCACCATCCTCTGTGGTTGCGGTAACAAGAACACGATTAAATCCGACGCTATTACAACTAACAACACCACTCTGATCAACCGTTACCCAGTTCTGATTATCTACTGACCAAATAACGTTTTTGTTCTCAGCCGTTGAAGGACTTATTGTTGCTTTGAGCTGTACAGATTGACCATATCCAAGTTTTACGTATTTCTGGTCCAATTTAATTCCATTGACAGCTGTTCCAACATCCGGTAGCTCCACGCTGTCAATACAATGTATATCAGCCTCTATCAGAAATATATTATCCGAAGGACTGTCAACACTGACTTTTTCCCACTGAGCTTCCGTCCCGTTATAATACACATCCGTAAGACTAGTGCAATTACTGAAAGCACAGGAATATACTTCTTCGAGTGTGGATGGTAAATAAACAGTTTTTAACGATGAGCAGTTAGCAAAAACATGGCCTGCTATATATGTTAAGCCCTCCGGAAGAATGGCCTCCTCTACATTTTCCATGTTTGAAAAAACACTCCATCCAATCCCCGTTATACCCTCTTCTACTACTATCTTCTTTACCTTGTTCACTATTCCACGCCATGGCACGCAGGACGGGTCATCGGGTCCCGGAACATTTCCAACACCACTTATTGTGAGCGTGTCTCCAACGAGACTCCATCTCAGACCATCACCAAACACTCCGGAATAATCAATCTCATACGAAGGATTTCCAAATTGGACATCCCACTCTGAAACCGTTTCGTTTCCTGTGGACACAAAATGAATCATGTCCCATTTTTCTTTTGAGCCATTGAAAACAACGGTATCCGGCGACACATAACCAAAAGCATACCTCCCCACATTCCACAAACTACCTGGCAGGTTTAGTTCCTTGAGATTCTTGTCGTAATAGAAAGCCGATACTTCTATCTCACGCAATCCCTCTCCGATTTCTACCTTCTTGAGTTCTTTACACTCATCGAATGCGTTTTGCCTTATTACTTCACAACCCGGCTTTATGTGCACTTCCTCAATGAATGGATTCTTATAGAAGGCACTTTCCCCGATTTCTTTAACTCCAGCTGGAGCTTCAAATACATCGTCCGATTTATTTGTAGGGTAACAGATTAGTTTAGTTTTATCCTTTGAGTAAAGAATGCCATTATCTGAACAGTAATACTTGCTACTGCTACTAACGGTTATTTTTTCAAGCATTGGACACTTTCCGTTTCCAAATGCCTTGGCGGAAATATACTCGAGACTAGCTGGAAGCTGAATTTCCGTTAAGTTCTTGCAATCCTCAAATAGACCATCTCCGACCAAAGTAACGCCTTCGTTAATGACAACTTTTTTTATGTCATCCTTTATATCCGTAAACGGATTTGCATAATTAAACGTTCCGTTAGGTGCTGCAACGAAGGTATTCCAATAATTCCACGTCTCACCGGTCCCGCTTATAGTAAGTAGTCCAGTCTTCTTATCAAATGTATATGTTACGTCACTTTCCTCGGATCCGCAGAAGTTATCAGGCGTCGCTGCATAAACGTCTATCTGTACAACCATGATGATAAAAAGGATAATCAGCACCCTGATCAGAAAATATTGGCCTTTTTTTGAAATTGAACGGTTCATGTTTTCTCCCTTCCTAAT
This sequence comes from Bacillota bacterium, assembly GCA_017612585.1. Lineage (GTDB taxonomy): Bacteria > Bacillota > Clostridia > Peptostreptococcales > Anaerovoracaceae > Eubacterium_B. Next base: position 14,592 of record JAGAFN010000027.1, read on the forward strand.
CACTTGTAGCGCAATAACACTAACAGCCTACTCCTCCATCCATCCTGCAGCATCAAAGCTATACTCTTCTCCGTTTATTACGTATGTTGCGTTTCTGGCGTACCAGCCGGAATCATCTCCGTACCACCAGCCGGCATCGTCCCAGCGCCATGTTGAGCGATACGGATATGTCCAGCTCCCGCTCTTGTTAATCCACCAGCCGTTTACGAATTCCTCGGAAGCCATTATCCCCGACGGGTAGAGATAATACCAGACATCGTTCTCGTCCAGGAGCCATCCAAATTGCATAGCACCTGTGTCCTCTTTGTTCGGGTTACCGTAATAGTACCAATTATCATCCTCAAGTACCCAGCCTCTTCGCATCGCACCGGAGTCCGGATTATCGGCCCAGCCCAAGTAATACGTTCTTCCGTCTATCTCTATCTTCCCATGCTTCATGACGCCGTTAAGGCCCATATAGTACCATCTGTCGTCAACTTTGATCCAGCCGGTGCGCATGGCTCCGGAGTCAGGATCGTTAGGCCAACCGAAGTAATACCACCTGTCGTCTATTTTTTGCCATCCTCGCTTCATGGCACCGTCTTGACCCATGAAGTATCTTCTTCCTCCGAGCAGGAGCCAGTCTTTCTTAAGCTCTCCATCCGGAGTGTAGTAATACCATTTTCCGTCCTTCTTTTGCCACTTGCCCTCAGATGCAGAATAATAATCCGGCGATTCGTACCAGACGTCCATATCACAGTTTCCATCTATTCCCGACACTATGCCAGATGCACTATACTGCCAAAAGTCATATTTTCTGCTGTATGGACATTCACTCAGCCAGGCGGCAATCCAAACCTTGTAATCATTCTCTATCTTGGACATATCATGCCACGTCGCCAAAGTCCAAGTTCCCGCATATATTCCCGCATCATAGCCATAAGACCTGACTTGCTCCAAAAATGCCAGTGTGACAGCCGTACGTTTCTCCGTGTCCAGATCTCCCTGGGCATATGCTTCGTAGAGTCTTCCGTTAAAATAACCTCCTGCCTCTGTGAATTCAACATCTATTATGATAGGCAGTTCAATATCTTTAGGTCCAACGCCAATGTCTTCTAAGAGTTCCAAAGCCATATTCGCTTCTTCAATTGCCTCTTCGTCGTTTACGGCTTGGGAAAAGAAATATACCCCAACCTTAAGGCCCGCATTCAAAGCGCCTTTTATATAGTCTCGCGCTTTGTCGTCCTCATAGATGCCTCCTGATCCTGAAAACCGTCCTCCAACTCTAATAAATACAAACTCCACACCCGAATCTTTGACAGAGGACCAATCTATAGCATCCTGCCATTCCGAAACATCTATGCCATATCGATATTCATGATTGTCAAAGATTGGATCATGGCTTATCCCCTCATCAAAACCGTGTTCCTGGTCCTCCTCTTGAGTCTCTTCAGGCTTATCTTCAGGCTTGTCTTCAGGCTTTTCGGCATCGTCTTGCTCCTGTTTCTCCTCAGGCTTCTCGGCACCGCCTTGCTCCTGTTTCTCCTCAGGCTTCTCGGCACCGCCTTGCTCCTGACTCTCCTCAGGCTTCTCGGCACCGCCTTGCTCCTGACTCTCACCCAAATAATTCTCTTCGCCGCTCTGTTCAGTTTCATCGTTTTCGGCTGCATAGGAATAACTGACGCCAAAAGAATATGCAAAGAATACAAAAATAATAAGAATAGCCAATAACACTACTGTTTTCTGTTTAGCCACGTAAACCCCCCTGTGTAGTGATACTTCTTACTTTAACTATTAATAGTATTATTTTACACTAAAATAGGCATCTTTTGAATAGAAATAGGATAAGTTCTCGGTGATATGGTACAATTAGCACATAATAGTTATTTTCTGCTTTTAGGAGGTGTGAATTATGCGTAAATCCATAAGAATAGCATTTCTCTTAACCGCCCTCATAATCATTGGTTCCTGCATGGTAACGGGACCTGTTTTTGCGTCAGGCGGGTGGCATAGACTAGGCTCATCTTGGCAATACACTCTCGAAAACGGCAGCACAGCCACAGGCTGGAACAAGATAGACGGCAAATGGTACTATTTTGACACAAATGGGGTTATGCAGCACGGCTGGCTAAATGACGGGGCACGTCGGTATTATCTCGGTTGGCCCGATGATCCGAACTCCGGAGCTATGCGAAGAGGCTGGCTAAAGGATGGCGATTACTGGTACTACCTCGGCTATCCCGACAACCCGGACTCCGGAGCCATGCGCACCGGATGGCTAAACGATAATGGTACTTGGTATTACCTGAAACCCTCCGGTGAGATGGCAGAAAACGAATACGTGGGAGGCTGGTGGCTGAGCGCAGGCGGAAGGTGGACCTACCCCCACAGGGCATCTTGGCACAATGATTCTGCAGGCTGGTGGTACGGCGACGAAAGCTCCTGGTACGCCCAGGGTTCTTCCTTGGTGATCGACGACATCAAGTATTACTTTAACATATACGGCTACTTATCTGATGAGGACTGTTATTCTTTTACAACATCAAACGGCTACACCGCAGATGTAATCCAAGGAATGACATTTATCGATGGAACGCTAATTGTAAACAAGACCTATTCAATTCCGAGCGACTATGATCCCGGTCTAACAGATGATACATACAGCGCATTCCAATCTATGCTAAGCGATGCTTATGATGACGATATCATTCTTTGGATCCAATCGGGATATAGATCTTATGATTATCAGGATGGACTCCATAAGTATTACAAAAGACAAGGTCCTCCAGATGTTGAATCATATAGCGCACGTCCCGGTCATTCTGAACATCAGGCAGGACTTGCACTAGACATAAATGTGGCCGGAGATTCATCATTTGCGGATACCCCCGAGGGCGAATGGCTTAACGATCATGCCTGGGAATACGGATTTATTTACAGATATCCCGAAGGAAAAGAAGACATAACCGGCTATATGGCGGAACCATGGCACTATAGATACGTCGGAAAATCCCTCGCCAAAACGCTATATAACGATGGTGACTGGATTACCATCGAAGAATACTTTGGAATAGACAGCAAGTACGCGGATTAGCCCGAAACAAAAACTCGTCCTGCTCGGACGAGTTTTTGTTTTGCTACTTTTGCTATTTCGTTATGGCTTTTCTTTTAATTCCGTCAGATACGTCTTGGCGTCTTTGATGAAGCTCCATATCATCAGCACCATTATGATTCCTATCGGAAATGCGCTTATGATTGAGACACTCTGGATATTGTTCATGCTGCTTTCAGAGAATACGAGTCCTATCGGAAGAACGATGAGGAGTATGCACCAAAGAAGCGTAATGAATGTGTGTGGCTTTTCGTCTTCGCCAAGTTTCTTATAGCTGTAGCAGGCGGCTGTGTACGCGATTGAATCAAAGCTCGTCGCATAGAACGCAACCATGCACAGGAGCACCCAAACGAGTATAAGATTGCTTGCCGGAATTGTATCTATGATATTAAGGATGAGCTGATACAAGTCTCCGTTCTCCGCGTACTGCGCTATAAAGTCCGCGCTTCCTTCTAACTGAAGACCGAGCGAATGATTGCCCAGGACCACGAATGATACAATCGTGGATCCAACGCCAAATATATATCCGCCCATAATTGTTTGCTTGATCGTTCTTCCCCTCGAAATGTTTCCGATAAAGAACGGAGCCGCGATGCACCACACCATCCAGTATGCCCAATAGTAAATCGTCCAATCCTGCGGAAAGTTATTGGCCCTCGCGGGATCGGTATACGTGCTGAGCTCCACAAAGTTTTGAATCATCTTACCGAGGCTCTGAACACCGTTTTCTATTATGAAGCGTCCCTGTCCGCCTATGACGATAACTACGATGAGAAGTCCAAAGAATAGATATATGCAGAGCTTTGCAAGAAAGCTAATTCCCTTAAATCCGTGCAGCACCGCATAGGTATAAACCGCACAGGTTATCAGGAGAATTATTATCGTAACGGCGGTTCTGCTAAGTGAAATCCCAAAGAGTTTTACGATTACGCTCGCCATAAGAGGCGTTGCAACAGAGAATGTTGTAGCCGTTCCGGCAAGGAGCGCAAAGAGAGCAAACAGATCTATTATTCTTCCAAGAAATCCATGAGCTCTTTTTTCTCCAATCACAGGACTGCACGCCTCTGAGTATCTCTGTCTGTTGCGTTTTCTTACGTGAAGCATAAATCCAAACGCAACCGCAAGCACCAAATAGAATGACCAAGGGATGAAACTCCAATGGAAAAGAGGAAACACCCCTGCCCATTCCTCTATCGATCCCATCTCCGCGATGTGAGGATTGGTCGCATACATTACCCATTCCGCAAAGCTATAGAACAGAATGTCGGCAGCGAGTCCGCATGTGAACATCATGCTTCCCCATGTAAAGAATGAATACTTTGGTTTCTCGTCCCGTCCGCCGAGAACTATGTCGCCGTATTTGGAGAACGACAGGAAGATTGATACCGCAAACACCGCAACACCGATAATCAAATAATAGATTCCAAGCGTGTCACCAAAGAAGAATCTGACCTTGGATATTATTTCGTTGGACTGCTCCGGAAGTATAAAGAGCAGAATCGCAAGCCCTACGATAAGCACGAATGGCACGAGGGTTATCATCCAGTCTATTCTGTTTTTCTGAGATGTTTTAGTTTCCATCTTATCCTCCGTAAGTTCAGTCGCAAAGTTCCATCGCGTATTTATAATAGTCCTTGGCATATCTATACTGCCTTAGTCCGTATTCTCCAAACTCCACGCCGAGAATACGTTTGTATTCCGTCCAGTTGCTCCACAGGAATCCACAAATCGCTATATAGCAATATATTTTTCTGCGAGTTTTGATATCGCATTTTCCGTCAAAATAAATATCTATCAGGTTATCTACTTCTTCTTTGTCGTAATAGCTGTATATGCAGAACATCGCTATGTCCACGTGTGGATCCTGCATGCCGGAGTATTCCCAGTCCGTAAGCTGAAGTCCTTCGGTGCCGTCCTCAGTTTTATGAAAGAGGAAATTATCGCAGATTGCATCTATATGAGTGAGGACGTAATCCTTTTCTGTTGAATCGATTATTTCTTTGAGCCTTATCATCTTGGCCTTTGTCTCGGCATAGTCTGAGAATATGGACGGTCTTCCTTCCCAAAGATTTTCATAGAAATCTATTCTCTCGTAGATATCAAAGCTGTGATTAACCTTTAGTTTCATATCGTGAAACTCTTTTAGTTTCTTCATGCAAGTCTTGATGTCGTCTTGGTTAAACGCATCGGCTACGCGTATGTCCTCTAGGAATCTTGTTATCTTGTATCCATTCTCGGGATTTAGATATACTGGATCATCGCATAGGTTCTTGCCCTTTATAGCCTCATAGACGGCGGCTTCGTTCTTGCGATTTATGAGTATGCCTGTTCCCTCGCCCGGGATTCGCATTATGTATTTTTGACCATGACACCAGAAAAGAAATGATCGATTTGTCATTCCCTTATTTAGGATAGAAATATCCCGGATGTCATTTGGAGAAATATGAAGCGCATCAGCTATAACGCTTATTGCGCCTGAGTTAAGGCTATTAGAGTTATTGTCGAATTCTCTTAAGTCCTCGTACGTGTTGATTTCAAAAACAGAGGCGTCTGAAACAACTCTTGCAAATATGTTCCATTCATGATCCAAGAAGAGCGCATCCTCCCAGAAGCAAGAATCCGAAGAAGACATTTCTGCGAGAGTGGCGAGCAGTTTTCTAAAGCGCTCGGAATCGTCCTTTGATATATATGAAAGTCCCACCATCTTGAGCGATTCTTCATTCTTATGACTCTTAACAAGCTCGCAGCCGCGATTTGCCCTGACGTTGCTTGTCGGATCATTTTTGTCGCTCAGCATATACCAAGAGTAGAACTCCGCTTCTCTAAACGGATTCTCATCGAACCATAAGTCGCACGGAACTATATACGTATCCGAAATATGCTTCTCTACGAGCAGTACTGAGTGAAGATTGTTCTTGGTTGTGTAATCCGGATTTGCAATGAGCTCCACACCATATTTATCAATGAGGTACTCAAACTTCTCCATCATAAAACCGACGACTATCGTGATATTGGAAATGCCTGCATCCTTAAGCTGCCCGATGAGTCGTTCAATCAAAACCTCTCCGTGAACTACCAAAAGAGCCTTTGGCATGTCATGATTTATCGGAACCATTCTCATACCAAAACCGGCCGCAAGAATAATCGCATTCTTTGGCCTATGATTATGAGCTAAATCCTTGGCTTTCTCGGTAAGAGACATATCGCCACTTAGGTAGCCTTCGTTCTCCAGATTCTTTAGCGAGCGATTGACAAGCCCAAGGCTAAGTCCGGTCTCCTCCGAAAGGGTCCTCTGGTTCACAAAGCCGTTTTTGCTCAGAATATAAATGATGTCGCATTCATGTTTAGTCATTTGTTCAATCTCTTATTTCGTAGTGTTTTCATGAACTTGCATATAAATATATTTCGTGAACACAATTATATATAATAGGCCGAGGCTTGTCAACCCCGGCCTATATGCACTAGTCATATGTCAATCCTAGCATAAATGCAGCTAGTTTTTAGAGCAAATCATTATTTTGGCTGCGCGTACTTGAATGACTTAACTACCGCTCCGCTTTCTGACAACTCGTACTGTACTCCTTTATAGCGATAATACATGCCCCAGTCTCTTGTAATCATTCTTCCATTACGATCAAACAAGTACTTTGTACCGTCTATGGTTCTCTCTCCTTCGGCAAGCGCACCACTTGCATCGGCATAGTACCAATTGGTGAACTCTAGAACATTCCCTTCATAATCTTTGTCTGTCCTTGTTTCTTTGATCCAGCCGGTCTGCATCGCGCCATTTTCATCAAATAAGTATTTGATTCCATTTATTGTGCGCCACATCAGACCATTCTCATTCCACAAATGCATTTCACCGTCCGTACCGAAATAATACCACTTACCACCTATCTGTGCCCAACCTGTTGCTATAGTACCGCTAGCGCTTGCATAATACCAGTTTTTCTGGCTATATTCATTTCCTTCATAATCTGTCCATGTCCATGTGTCCTCAATCCATCCGGTCTGCAATATACCATTCTCGTCAAAATAGTAGCGCTCTCCGTCTATATACCACGTAGAATTATATCTTTCTTCTTTGGCATACATATCTGCATCAAAGAAATACCAGTTGCCACCTATCTTCTGCCATCCGGTCTTACATATTCCCTCAGAATCGATATAATACCAATGAGTATCTCCCAATGAATTCTTAACGCTATTCCATCCGGGCTCTGTAATCAATGCGCCGTCTTCTCCGAACAGATAATAATTATCATTCAAGTAGCGGGCTCCACCAGTAGCCATAATCCCGCTCATTTCGTTAAACCAGTACCATTTCCCGCCTATGGCTTTCCATCCTGTTGCTGCAGTTCCATCAGCATTGATGTAGAACCAATATGTATAATCATCTCTTACTATTGATTTCCAGCCCGGGGTTTTATAGGCACCCGTCCATACGCCCTCGTCGTTAAACAGGTTCAGTGTTCCGTCTGCGACATCCGAAAGAGTAGCCGTGGATCCATACTTATTGATATAGTACCAATTGTTTCCGGCTCTCTTCCATCCCGGAACCGATTCACCGTTTGCGTTGGCATAGCCCCAACGTCCGTCTCCCAGGTCAACCCAGCCGGCACCTGCCAAAGAACCATCTTTGTTGAAAACATAGCTTTTGCCATCGATTGTAGCCGTCCCAGTTGCCATTTGTGGGTAGTAATCATAGAAATAATACCATTTGCCACCTATATATTTCCAGCCCTTTGCCGCTGTTCCGTCAGCATTGGCGTAATACCAAACCGAATTCGTAACATCATTGCCATTCTCATCTTGCCAGTTATACGTATATCCAGTCCAGCCACCGCTCGACAGAGCACCGGTTTCATCGAACAAATAGTATTTTCCGTTTATCTCTCTTATCTCAGTTCGTCCGGTGTATAAAGTGGCCTCTAGGCTCTATCCACCATAGTTTTCAAACCAATACCACTTGCCATCGATATACTGCCAGCCCTCTCCGGAAATCAGAACTCCATTGGGATCCGCATAATACCATACATCATTACCATATTCCGATTGAATCCAGCCTGTCTGCATTACACAGTCTTTAAAATAATATGCTTTTCCGTATATATCATACGATCCATTATACCAACCACCGTATGCATACCCGGAGTTTTCATCAAAGAAATACCATTTGCCGTCGATTTGTTGCCAACCTCCCGCAAAATCATAATGCTTTCCGTCTTCCTCGAGATAGATTCTAAACTGGCCTGGCTCATCATACCCATTTCCGAAAATGTAGTATGTGTCACCATTTCCGTCTACATACAATCGTCCGCTCGATGCGGCATATGCCTGTTGCGGCGGAATGACAGAAAATATCATCGCCACTACAAGCAGTAATACAATTAGACTCTTCTTCATTTGCATCCTCCTTAATTCCATATAGCTATAACCTTTGGCAGTCTACTGAACTTCAAATCTCAGCAACCGTAGTTAACTATGCACTTATCTTACTGCATTTTGCCGTATCGATCAAAGGTATAGCTTGTGCCATTTATGGTGTAAGTACCATTGGTATAAAGAGCGCCGTCTGCACCATAGTAATACCAGTAGTCACCTTCTTTTACCCAACCTATGCGCATAGATCCGTCAGGACTAAAGGCGTAGTACTTCCCATCTATGTAGTACCTACCCATGCCACTTACCATTACTCCGGCATAATCTAAATAATACCATTTGCCACCATCTTCGACCCATCCTGTCCTTAAGCTTCCATTGCTATTCAAATACATCCAATGGTGTTCTCCATACATACCAGTCTTTACCCAGCCTTCTTCCTCTCTCAATACACCTGATTCGTACAGAAACCACCTTATGCCGTCAACATCAACTGCATACCTACGCATATACCCACGCGCATAATCCTCACCGATATGGAAGTAATACCAACTACCATTTATCTGTTTCCATCCAACAGCTGCGCTTCCATCTTCGCATACATAAAACCATCTCCATGTCCCAATTTGTTTCCATCCTTCAGAGGTTATCTGTCCCGTCCACGCACCTGAAGAATCAAAGCCATGAAGCTCTGTGCCAATAACTGTATCTTTAGTTACGGCAACAGGATAATTGACTGGCCATATACCGTCACTAGTCTCAGCTTCTGTCCCAGCTCGCGAACCAATAAACTGTGGACCTGTGAAATAGTACCACTTTCCATTAATATATCTCCATCCTTCTGCCCAAGCGCCATCTGCCCCCGCGTAACTCCAATAATTGTTCTCTTTGTTGAACTCAATCCATTCATTCTCACGCATTGCGCCGCTAGACTTAAACGAATAATACTTGCCGTCAATTTGCGCTACCATTCTTGTGCACATATGTCCGTTGTCCTCGAACCAGTACCAGTTGCCATCTATCTTTCTCCAACCAATAGCGGCCTTGCCTCCGGCTTCAACGTAGTACCAATACATGTCAATGTCATGCCAGCCCTCACTGGCTGCTGAACCATCCTGGTTAAGCACATATACAGCACCGTCTATCGTTTCTTCCTTAAGACCATCTTCTTCCGCAAAGACAGTTGCCGGCATTAACGTAATCATAAGCGCCAGCAGAATTACAAAAATAATAACTCGTTTTCTCATACTCTGTCCTCCTTTAAAAATGCTCTATAGCTATGGCCGGAAACTCGCTTGTCCTCCGGCGGAAGCTGCATATAGTCACCATAATATCCCCTAAGCATTGCATCGTATTCCTTTAAGCATCTCAGTTTCTTGCCGTCAAAAACTATATCTATGTATTCATCAAAATACTTTGCGGGGAATGTGTTGCTCTCAAGCGAACACTGCGGAAGATATCCCATGAATCCCGTATATTTATCGTTATAGTCTAAGTATGCGTCGTCCACTTTTTTACCGAAATAGCCAAGAGGAAATACGGATAGGCAGATACGCAAAATCAGCCAAACAATATTCTTTGGAAAACTTAAAGTTTTTAAATGTCTAAAATGCATTCCCCTGATCTGCGACAGGCGCAGATTCTTATTCATCTTTGCATACTTTGTTTTTGCCTCTTCACTATTGGGATTAGGTAAATTGTCAACAGGAAAGATATCAATCCAAACACCGTAATTTCTGACATCGTAATCACAATCCTCGACTACCGTTGTTGAAGAATCGATAACCTTGGTGAAGTTGAAGTAATTGTTTTCCCAGTTAAGAAGATGATATCCCGAGTCATTGATACTCCTGAAAGCTTTGATGAAGCGATCCAGATTGGCTCTCGTCATGAATAGATCAACATCGTCATCCCAAGGAATATATCCGCCGTGTCGAATGGCACCTATCATTGTTCCATAGGCCACTGAGTATCCAATCCCCTCTCTCCTGCAAAGCTCGTCAATCCAAGCGAGCATATTGAGCTGGCGTTCCTTTATTTGATCGAGAGTGAGTTCCTTCATCTTATCCTCTCCCATTATCTTCTCCCGGTGAACTTGGATGCGATAGAACGCAGCATATCTATACCTATTAATGCAGCAGGATGCTTGGCTATAATAAGAATAAGAGCATACGCAATGACAGAGACTACAATAGAAAAAATGGTCTGAAGCGCTACTGTCGGAAGAAGGCTTAAGCATACTACGCATACGGCGGCGATTGCCGCGCATCCAATCAAGACGCTTATTATGGATTTCTCCGGTTTTGCATCAAATAATTTGAATGCCGTCAATCCGCATAGCACGCAAATTATAAGTTCCGCAATTACCGTTGTAACCGCGGCGGCGTTCATTCCCCACATTGGAATGAGTATCAGATTGAGAACCGCATTTGTGACTGCGGCTATTACCGTAAATGTGAAATAACTTCTATCCTTGCAGTTCGGAATGATAACCCCCTGTGCAAAGAAGCATCCAAACACCGCAAACAGAAGAGCCATGCACAGGAGCCTAAGCGCTGTTGCTCCACCAACAAAATCTTCTCCTCCCATTATGAGAAGTATATTCCTGCTCAGACAGAACACACCCACGATGCACGGGAGAAGTCCCGCAGGAAGAATCTCCATCACCTTGTTAAGAAGCTTATTGTATTCCTCCCTCTTATTCTGTCCAATGTATAACGCAATTCTTGGGATACAAACAAATATTGCAGCATTTAGTATACTCTTGACTACAGAGTATATCTTGGCGGCAAGCGTATATATTCCGATGTCCGAGTCGGAAACAAAGAATCCAAGAATGGTTATGTCAAGCTGGATATAAATCCTCACGGCGACAGTGGTACTGAACAGAAACATTATTGGTTTCATATGTTTCTTAAGATCACTTCCAAGCCTAATCTTGATCGGCGCATATCGCGTGCCGTAGAGCATCGTAATCACATATCCCAAGGCTTCCGTTCCGGCCATGATAAACGTGAACAGAATTAAGTCATCGGATTCTTTGACCAGGAGCAAACATCCTATAAGTACCGCTCCCTTAAAACAAATATATCTTATTGCGAGTACCGCATAATTCTCATACGCATCAAAGAAATAGTCCCTGCTGAATCCGTAAGCCACTACGTTTATTGCCAGGACCAGAATCAGAGATGCCTCTCTATGTATTCTGGGAACAAAAATCGTGCATGCAAATAGCACGACCAAAGCCGATACAAGCGCCAAAAAATTAATTCCCAGCATCTCTGAGGCAAATCGCGAAAACTTCTTCTTATCTTCTCTGAGCTGCGCTCCCTCCCTTGTTCCGTAGGTTGGAACACCGAGTGCAGCAACAAGCATAGCATATTCCGCAATTGAATACGCAAAACTGTATCTTCCAAAATTGGCGGTTCCCAACACCCTTGTTATGTACGGGTATAGAATAAACGGAAAGAGAACGCTTACAAATTGCTTGGAAACATTGAATATGGCATTTGTTTTGATAGATTTATTTGACATTTATATACCACTTGCAGTTAGGTACAAGCCACTGCTATCCTTCACAAATTGATATTAAGCATATTATATCACCATTCACATGGTTTCAACTAAAAAATTGTCTGTCATTCCGTTCGGTGGTATAATCTTTACGATTGTTTATTGGTGCTCTTATTGATGAGTGATTGCTGCATTTACCAATGCAGAGAATAGTTGAATATTGTATAACCAAATGAGCTATAAAGTTGACAACGCCATAATAATGGCTGCCGGAAAATCCAACAGATTCGCGCCTCTCTCATATGAAAAACCCAAGGCTCTCATAGAAGTCCGTGGGGAAGTTTTGATTGAGCGCCAAATAAAGCAACTTAAGGATTCCGGAATAAACGATATAGTTATTGTTACCGGATATAAGTCCGAGCAGTTCGATTATCTTGCGCGTAAGTTTGGCGTGTCTCTGATAAAGAACCACGAGTACTTAACAAGAAACAATAATTCCAGTATCAATGCAGCCAAGGACTACTTAAACAACAGTTACGTATGCTCAGCAGATAATTATTTTACGATAAACCCATTTGAAAGCGTCGTCGATGATTCATACTATGCCACGCTTTTCGCAGTCGGTAAAACCAACGAGTGGTGCGTAACCGAGGACTCTTGTGGCTACATAGATTCCGTTAATATAGGCGGAGAAAACTCATGGTATATGCTCGGTCATACGTTTTGGAACCCAGAGTTCAGCAAGAAATTCCTTGAAATCCTCGAAGAAGTGTATGACCTCCCTGAGACTGCAGATATGCTTTGGGAAAAGATATATATGCGTCATCTCGATGCCCTAAAGATGAAGGCTCGTAAATACAAAGATGGCGAAATACTTGAATTTGACACGTTGGATGAACTTAGAGTTTTTGATGAATCCTATATAAATGACAGTCGTTCTAAAATACTGAAAAAAATCGCCACAAGTCTCTCATGTGACGAATCCGACATAACAGATATTAAACCTCTCGTAGATGATTCTGATGACGCAATCGGTATAACATTTACATATCAAGAAAAGCAATTCAAACATCTATACTAGTAATACAACTTCATTTTCTATCGTTCCACCGGCCTCCAGCATCAACGCTGCAATTTACGCGCCGGCTTTATCTTTGATCTGTTTAATACAAAGTTTCGACGTTTAAATCGATACTTGGTGATTCCATATGCAGAAAAAAGCACAAAATAGAATACTACTAACCAGCCTATCTCATACACCCTACCAAAATTCATCCTTTTCATGAGTTGTTCCAGAATCGGATAGTAGATTACGGGGTATATCGAGCTTGCATAGAAAACCCACGCGAATCCGTACGGCCTGAGTTTCGTCACAACATACAATATTTCAAAGAATATTCCCGTTAGGAATGGAACCACAATTACTCCCCAAATACCAAAGTCCTGAACATAGAAGCGAAGCGCAGAATAAACATTTGAAGAGAATGTGTATCCATTCGCCGAAACAAAATTCGTAAACTCGGCATTAAATGGAACATCGCTCGGTTTCATAAAATGCAATCTGCTCATCACATTCTGCAAGTCCGCAAAAGTGTATTTTCCATATGCGAGCGGACCGTTGAAATCCTTAATCCAAAGATTGAAATTATATAAACCGGATCCACCGTAGATACCGAGCGCTCTTGTCACATTGGACGTGTATTGCTTTGCAGCCCCAAAGATGAAGAATACCCCACCTGCCAGCACAGCGAGCAATGCTATTCTTACAATCAGTTTTCGTCCCACGTGCAGATTTATGCTGTCTCTAAAGAACATTACGAATAGAATGACAAAATAAATCATGAAGCGCAGCAAGATATTTCTGTCTGTCGAAACAAGTGTGCACAGCAGGAACAGCGCTACCGGAATATCCAATCTTATGCGCATCCTCCTGTCCGGTCTCATATACTGAACGCTCATGCGCTTATAAAGTGATATATATGCTATAGCAACTATCAGCTCAAATATCTGTGTCCTGAAAAACCCGTATGTTTTTTCCGTATCATATAGAGACCGAAGTGCAGTCTTAAACGATTCAACAGAAGTAATGCTGCTCAATGGAATTTTCGTATAGAGATACATAAGAGTCAGTCCGATAGATAAGCACATCAGAAGAACATATGGATATGACCCATTCGATATGCGCTCCTTTATTTCCTGCTCCTTGTAAATCCTTATGTTGCTTTTCTGTACATTAATCTTAGCAATTGGAAATGCACGCACAACCAGTGCTCCCGCAAACCACGATAACAATGCAACCGAGCAGTAGGCAGTGAATTTTGGGACTACTATTACCTCCCAGTTTTTAGTGTTAAGAAGAACTATGCAAAAAGAGACCGTCATCATTGCACAAAGCAAAAACCACGGTCCTAGAATGTCCTTTCTGTAGTACATCAGGGCGGCAAATGTGAATATGATAAAAACAAGCAGTGTTATGCTACCCATTGTTACCCCTCATATATTCTATAAGGTTCTCAAACATCGTCCTTAAGTCCACATCTGCTTTCCACCCAAGCGACCTCAGCTTCTCGCTCGAGAGATTCATATTAAGCGTTGGAGCAAAAGCACTTATATCTTGCGATAAGTCAAAATCGATATTTCCGCCATATGTACCGGAGACAAGTTCAGCCATCTCCTTGATGGAGCAGTATGTATCTTCATTTGCAACGTTATATATTTTTTCGTCTGCATCATCGTCAAGAAGCAATGTAAACAATGCTCTTGCAGCATCTGCAGTATAGAGGTAGTTACGCCTCGTCTTTCCTTCTGTGTGTAGAACTATATTCCTCTTCTCTATGGCGCACCTCGCAAACTCGGCAAAGACTCGACCGTCACCGTATGATACTCCCGGTCCAAATGTCTGCGTAAGTCTCGCGATGGTAACCGGGACTCTATATTCCGCCCCATAGGAGATGCACATATTCTCGGCTGTTATTTTGCTTATGGGATAGCAATCGCGCACTACATAAGGATTGGCAAATGTCGGTGTATCTTCGGTAACCTTGTCGTCGCCCTGATGCGCTCCGTAGACTTCCATGGTTGAGAGATATAAGAATCTCCTTAAATCATGGCTTCTTGCATATTCCAAAAGATTCATTGTTCCGAGTATTCCCGTCCTAAGAACCTCTACCGGTTTCTCTATAAATCCTTTGCTAGATGTTGCGCTCGCAGCATGGATGATATAGTCCACATTGATGTCATCGAGCGTAGCATTCTCCACATCCGAGAATATCCACTTAACGCAATCGTAATCCTCTCCGAAAAGATTCCTGACCTTTTCTTCACTTCTCGCCAGCGCATATATCTCGCAGTCAAATATGCCTCGTTCTTTTCCCGAAACAATGCAGGACACAATAAGACCACCGATTAATCCGCTTGCACCGGTAATCAGTATTCTCTTTCCGTCCAGCTCCTCCCAATTGATATTGGAATCCGCCAAAACAGAATTTATATCGTTTTGATAGACATGCGAATCTCTAAAACTCATTTCTATTCTTCCGGAATATATATCTGCTTGTTTTCCCTTGCACCGAGTATGGCCGACATTGTGAAAAAATCGTCTGGCGTCGTTATCTTAACATTTTCGTAAGGTCCGTCTATCATCGTAAGCGTATGGCCGAACTTCTGCATGAGTGTGCAAGAATCTATCGAATCCCTAAGTCCCTCTTCAAGGGCCTTTTCGTGTGCACCGAGAATGTCATTCAAATAGAAGCTCTGCGGGGCCTTGGCAACTCTGGAATTGGCTCTTGACGGCACCTGCTGAATAACATTGTTTTCATCTACGACAACTATTGTTTCCTTCACTATACCGGCAGTTATGCAGTTTCCGTTTTTCTTTACACATTCTATGTTTTCCGACAACAGTTCCGCGCTAATCATCGGTCTAACGCCGTCATGAATAAGAACTATGGCATTATCATCTCCCGCGACCTCTTTTGCTGCGAGAAGTCCGTTATATATAGAAAGCTGTCCAGTATCTCCTCCCGGCACAATCTTTTTCACTTTTTCTATCCTATACTGGTAAAGAAGATCTTCTAGATGCGGAATCCAACTTTCGAGAGACGCGATTACAACCGCATCGATGTCGCCGCATTTTTCAAAATGCTCCAGTGTATGAATGATTATCGGTTTATGGAATACCTCAAGAAATTGCTTTGGCTTGTCCGCCGAACGCATTCTTGCTCCTACTCCACCTGCAAAAATAACACCTATATTCATTCCTGTTCTCCTGTTAAAACAAATTTACATCTTCCGTAAAAACAAATGCTTGTTAAAACAAACTTGTGTCGCCTAGAACAAATTCGCGTGCACCTTGGCCTTGAATTCTATCGGCGACTCTCCCGTATGCTTATAAATCAAATTGTTCTTCAGCAGCTTTCTGCGACATTCTCTGTCATCTCTATAGAATCCGCACATTCTTAGGAACTCAGCCGTGTTCGGGTCCTCGATTTCATCCTTGTAACCACTATACAGTTCACGTGCCAATTGGCTTCTTCCGTTTCTGAGTGCAGGATCCTTGAATTTTTTCTTCCAAAGATCCAGTTTCTTGACTTCACGAACACCAACGACATTATTCTCATGCTGCCTATATAGTATTCCGGATTCCATGTCAAAATATATACTGCCTGTCGCCGCAGCAACAGCACCGACCCACACATCGTGTATACGCTTCTTGAGAAGCGCAGAAGTTGGTCTCGATTCTTTTCTGATAAGTAATTTCTGGAGCTCTCTATTCCAAACCATCGTGCACCCCGAAAGCTTGTTATCGCAAATGATCTGATATATTGAAAAGTCCGGTGCCCCCGAATGTCTGTCTCTAATCTTGTTGCATTCTGCGTCCACAAGAGTCTGATTGGATGCGTATAATGCAGGCTCCGTATGTTCGTCAAGATATGCGACTGCACGCGAAATCTTATCCGGAAGCCAAATATCATCCTGATCGCTGAAC
>JAGAFN010000028.1 GCA_017612585.1 Bacillota bacterium
CTTCAACAACCCCCGTAGTTGAATTCTCGACTGTAGCCGCATACTCAAGTATCGACTTGATTTCATTCTCCACATCTTCGTCGGTTACTTCAGCTACAAGATTGACAAATGGAAGATTGTGATAATCGGCAATCTTCACATATTCGCCCAAATCATAATTGTATGGAATATTCTCTTCTACCTTCTTTCCGCAACCCGCCATAATCATAGTTGCCATGGCAAGCGCAAGGAGTATCATTCCCACTTTCTTTTTCATTTTCCAAAACCCTCTCTTTGCTTCGGTCTTACTTATAAAAACAAAAATGCATTGTCCTTTCGGACAATGCCTCATTCTACCATGTCAAAACCCTATTTTCAATTGAAAAATAGAGATTTCACGTAAACTACACAAAGTCTTTATTCACTCATTAGTTCCAGAAAAATCAGAGCAGTTTCCGTCCTCTTTTCCGAATCTCGAACACATTGAAGCAAGCGCACAGCTGTCGCATGCCCTATCCTGTTTCTCCTGCATTTCAGGGTCTCTGTTTTTTGCATTATGAGACGCTCCAAAGGCCCATATAAGACCAAGCGCTGCGATAAATAATGCGCCAATTACTATGTATATAAACTGTGAAAATAAATTCGCCAACTGTACCACCTGGTTTTGATTGCCAAAATTCTGATTCAAGATTTGTAAACTAGATAAAACTGATCCCCGTCCAACTTATCACGAGTCCCGCAAGCAGGCTCAATACATACAGAACTGCTATAATCATGATGTTTTCTTTTACATTCTTGTTTTCCTTAAATAGAACGAGGAGTCCTACACCCGCACTTACAAGAAGTCCGCTCATCATAGCACCGCTTCCTATCACTCCGGACACGTAAAGCTCAGTTATCAGAATCGACGCTGCGCAGTTCGGAATAAGACCGACAAGTCCGGCGAGTGCTTCTCCCAAAACAGGAACATCCATCATAACAGACTTCAGAATATCTTCGCCAACCGTATCGAGCACAAACTCCAGAATCACTGTAATTACAAGTACTATGGCTAATGTCTTTCCGGTTCTTATAAGAACTTCCTCTATGATTCCGTGTCCGTCCTCGCTACAATCGTGGCCATGTTCCTCTCTGTATTCCGCAAGGGCGCTCTGTTGTTTTTTGAAAAATCTCCCCGACAGAAAATGAATTATATAACCAAAGATAAGTGCTATTACTATCTTGACTATAATTATCTTTGCTATTGATGTTGCTGCAACCTTCTCAGCTATGAAAATCGGAAGCATCTCATCTGACGTTGACATAAATACAGCGATGAGCGTTCCAAGTTTCACAAGACCTGCCGCATAGAAGTTCGCTGCCGCAGCAGAAAAACCGCATTGCGGAAACGCGCCAAAAAGAGCGCCGAGAAGCGGTCCAAATGGTCCTGCCTTTGACACAGCTTTTGCGGCTCTTCCGTTATCAGCTCGCTCCACGGATTCCATTATCAAATATGTCACGAGTAGGAATGGGATCAGGGTAAGTGTATCCTTGATTCCGTGTTCCAGACTATGAATCAAAACTTCCATTTTTATCTTTGGTTATCTGTAATCTTACGTTATCTATCTCTATATCTGTTGTTGACTATATGTCATCTTGTTAGTCCAATATACTGTCTACTTCCCCAGTATCCTATCAAAAATCGCCTTTGCAACCATTTCCTTGGTTGCAAGTTCCTGCGGGAATGCGCCGTCCTTTGTTATGAACGTCACTTTATTGGTGTCCGTTCCAAACCCCGATCCCTCTTCCTTTAGATTGTTCGCAACAATCATATCGGCATTTTTCTTTTCGAGCTTCTTGCTGCTGTTCTCAATAAGGTTCTCAGTTTCCATTGAAAAACCGCATAGGAACTGCCCCTTCCTTTTATGCTCACCAAGATAAGCGAGAATATCCGTCGTCCTCTTAAGCGGAATAGAAAGATCTCCGTCTCTCTTCTTCACCTTCTCAGTGCTTACGCTTTCCGGCGTATAATCCGCTACCGCCGCGGCCTTTACGATTATATCCATGTCCTCAGCTATGTCCTTCACAGCATTGAACATATCATAAGCGCTCTCAACATCTATAACCTTGACAAAAGGAGGAACCTCCGCTGTCGTAAACGCTTTTATAAGAGTTACATCTGCTCCCCTTAGGATGGCTTCTTTTGCAACGGCAAATCCCATCTTGCCACTGCTGTGATTAGTTATAAATCTAACGGGATCAAGTGCCTCTCGCGTCGCGCCGGCCGTGACAAGGACCTTCATCCCAGTCATATCCTTCTCGCGTGCAATAACGCGCTCGATATGCCCCATGAGAACATCCGGTTCCTGCATCTTCCCGGTCCCTACGTCTCCGCAGGCAAGGTAGCCGTCTACGGGTTCTACGATTTCCCATCCGTAGTCCCTAAGCTTATTGATATTGTCCTGCGTCACCTGGTTCTTGAACATATTGACATTCATGGCAGGCGCAATAATCTTATGGCATGTCGCTGCAAGAACTGTCGTGGTAAGAAGGTCGTCGGCTATTCCGTTCGCAAGCTTTGCAATTACATTCGCAGTCGCAGGCGCAATAAGAATTACATCGGCGTTCTTTGCGAGATTGATATGCATAATCTTTCCGCCGTCTTCACCGTCAAACAGATCCGTATGACATTTGTTCTTCGTAAGTGCCTCAAAGGTCATAGGCGATATGAATTCGCACGCGTTCTTGGTCATCATAACTTCTACGTTCGTATTCTTCTTCACAAGTCCGCTCGCAACATATCCCATCTTATATGCAGCTATTCCGCCCGTAATCCCGAGCAGCACAGTTTTTCCGCTATACATCTTTCACCTCAATGAATAGTCTTAAACTAAGTCTTCGCCGCTTTCATCGCAGCATGCACAAACAAAACCTCTATCACGTATTTAGATGCCTGGGAGCATCCTTTATGGTTTCCTTGATTTTACTCTTCTCTTCTACGCATATTCTGTCAGCAAATTCCTTTATCTTGGAGCTTATCCACATATAACTCTGCGAATTCTCGGTATAATCGGCCTCGGCATAGGTATCGATTCTTCCGCTCGCCCTAAGCGTCTCAACTTGCTTAAATGCCTTTTCGTCTCCCTTTGGATAGATTGCAAATGTTGAACCGCCG
The DNA here is from genome assembly GCA_017612585.1 of Bacillota bacterium. Taxonomy (GTDB): domain Bacteria; phylum Bacillota; class Clostridia; order Peptostreptococcales; family Anaerovoracaceae; genus Eubacterium_B. The sequence goes on from JAGAFN010000028.1 coordinate 3,134, forward strand.
TTTGCATGCACAAGTGAGAACGCAGGTATGTCGCTCGGTCCGTCCGCGATATAAATCATATTCTTGAACTGAACACGCCTTGCCTCCTCAGGCATCGCAGCATTTACATCGATTTCAGGATGAATATTTGAACCTTTGTTGATTTCAAAAATCGCTCTTGTCTTACTGGTATTGTCAATCGTATATCCGACTTCGCTTATAATGCCATTCTCTTCAATCAGATCACATCCCCAGATTCCGTCAACATAGTCCATTACGACCGAGCCTTCGATTATCGGTGTCATTCCCGTGCTGACAACATAGTGTTCAACCTTAATTTCGTACTTCTGGTATTCGGGATTATCCAAAACAAGTTTCTTTGTCTTTTCGAAGAGTTCCGGAATTCCCGGATAGAGTTTCAGTTTTGCACCGAAGGTCTTAAGTTTTGCGTTGTTTAGTCCGGGGAACTTTCCTTCCTTGGTATATCTGATGAACTGATTTAGATAAATCGTATCCTTGTTCACCTTTACTCCCTGCTCCCTCATATACTTCGCGGGAAGGCTTTCTACCTCACGCCAAAACTCCGTCGCATCGACGGCATATTCCTCAAAGATAGGATCCTGCATATATCCGTCAACCAAAGTCTTGTCAAAATCCCAAATCACTGCAATGATATTGGCCATCTTACCTCCTTTCCGTCGCCTCTATTCCGTCGCCTATATTTCGTCGCCTCTATCGCAAATGCGACTCCATTAGAATAATTGGCATATTGCAAAAAGACCCGGAAAGAACTCCCGGATCCAACGCTTATTTATTTTGCTGCGTTCTTTGCTGTCTCGCAGAGCTTTGCAAATCCTGCTGCATCATGGATTGCCATCTCGGAGAGCATCTTTCTGTTGATTTCTATTCCGCTCTTCTTAAGACCATCCATAAGGCGGCTATAGGAAAGACCGTTCATTCTTGCACCAGCGTTAATTCTGGCAATCCACATCTGTCTGTACTGTCTCTTCTTGAGCTTTCTCCCAATGTAAGCGGAACGAAGCGATCTCATAACTGCAGTATTGGCCGCACGGAACTGTCTGCTCTTTGCACCGTAGAAGCCCTTTGCCTGCTTAAGAATTTTCTTATGTCTCTTGTGGGCGTTTACACCCTTCTTAACTCTTGCCATTTCCTTACCTCCTCCTGATTACTTAGCCATGGACCTGAGCATTCTCTTGTGGTCCGCGCTCGTGATAATAGTTGCCTGACGAAGGCCTCTCTTTCTCTTCGGAGCCTTCTTGGTAAGCTTATGGCTCTTATAAGCCTTGTTTCTCTTGATCTTGCCGCTACCGGTCAGCTTAAATCTTTTGCATGCACCTCTGTGCGACTTCATTTTGTTTGCCATGTTTTATACCCTCCCATTTTATTTATCGGTCTTCGGAGCCAGGAACATGGTAAGCACCCTGCCCTCCATAACCGGATTCTTATCAACTGTAGCGTATTCACCGCAGAGCTCAGCAAACTTTTCCATAACCTCTCTACCGAGATCTGTATGTCCAAGTTCTCTACCTCTGAACCTCAACGAAACCTTGACCTTGTCACCGTCCTGCAGGAATTTGCAAGCAGTATTGGCCTTAACCTGAATGTCATGCTCCTCGATGAACGTGCTTAAGCGAACTTCCTTAACCTGGATGACCTTCTGCTTTTTCTTGGCATCCTTCTCGCGTTTCTGACTCTCATAACGGAATTTTCCATAGTCCAGTATCTTGCATACCGGCGGCTCCGCATTCGGAGAAATCAGAACTAGGTCGAGGTTCTTCTCCTCGGAAAGCTTAAGCGCTTCGTCACGGCTCATTATTCCGAGCATATTTCCTTCTTCGTCTATGATCCTAAGTTCCGGATCGCGAATTTCTTCGTTTATCTTGTTCTCTTTAATGGCTGTACCTCCATACTTCACTTACAAGATATAAAAAGCGGATACATAGAAGTATCCGCCAAAATCAAAGGCATTTGCCTAATCATCTATCGTGACCCGTCGGAACAAAATCCTGGGGTGAGAAGCGGATAACTTCTACTTTCGTACCTGAATAAGTTATCATGCAAATGGCTCTTTGTCAAGCAAATCTACGCATTTTTACACATTTGTGGCAAAACCCACGGCTCACTTGCTCATTTCTGATAGTTTATCCCTTCGCATCTTTCCTCGTGATAAGCTTTTGCCGCATCGCAATCTTTTCTGATTTGCTTCTTGAGTTTCTCCATGGAGTCAAATTTGACCTCGTCGCGCATTTTCCGGATGAATTCGACCAGAATGCGCTTCCCGTAGATGTTTCCATCAAAATCAAAGATGTGAGTCTCAATGTTTTTCTCAAATGTCCCGACCGTCGGCTTCACTCCTACATTTGTTATGCTTGGATATCTCACGCCGTTATATGTGCAGTATGTGATATAGACACCGTTCGGCGGCGCTACCATACTATCGTCCATCACTAGATTTGAAGTCGGGAACCCGAGGCTCTTTCCGAGTCTGTTTCCAACAACAACATCTCCCGAGATTGCATAGTACCTGCCCAGATACTCATAGCAACTCTCAACTTCGCCTTCAGCGATTAAAGTTCTTATCAATGTTGAACTGACCAAAGTGTCATCTACATAGAAAGGCTCCATAACATATGCGGTGAACCCAAGTTCCTCTCCAATTTCTTTTAGAAGTTCCGGTGTTCCCTCCGCACGATGTCCAAATCTATGGTTGAAACCGCAGCATATAGCCTTTGCATTCAGCTTATCAATAAGGAGTTCTCTCACATAATTCTCTGGCGACATGTGCATTATTTCTTCCGTAAAAGGAATATCAATCAGATAATCGACACCGAGTTCTTCCATGATTTTCTCTTTGTCTTCACTATAGAGAATATTCTTCGTCTTAACATTTCCAGGAATGAGATCCCTCGGATGATTGGAGAACGTAAAGACAGCCGTGGCAATTTCCAGGCTTTCCGCAAGTTCTGACGTTCTTCGTATCAATTCCTGGTGTCCAAGATGTACCCCATCAAAGCTTCCGAGCGCCACCGCTGATTCAGGCATATTATTTATTTCGTCAAGATTTCTGAATATCTTCAAACTAGCACCTTCTCCGCCTTTAGCTTTCCGCCACTCTCAAGTCCTATCCCCAAAAATGCTTTCTCACCGAATACCAGATATGTTCTTGCGTACTCCTCCGGTAGTTCCAGCGGAAACACGCGAAAAGCATCTATTGAACCTCCAATGTCTTGCAAATCCACATCGTACTGTTCTACGCCTTTTGAATCTTCTTTACTCCACTGATTGGATTCAAGCGGAACGCCGTTTCTAAAAAGCCTCTCTTCCCATATGCCGAGGTAAACTCTCGGAAAACTCGGAATCGCCTCTTCGGTATTCACGATTAGCTTCTCGATATCGGATACTTCCATTTCACGAATTTCATTAAGAGGCACAGCGTCATCGATTTTAAACGCGCCGCTCCTTTTCCTTATGAGTGCTGACATGAGACCTCCAGTCCCAAGCGCACCACCAACATCCCTAGCGAGCGATCTTATATATGTACCTTTGCTGCAGACTATTCTTACGACCGCATAGCAGATCTCGGCATCTACTTCCCCAACATATCTCTTTCCAAAGTCAAGAATATCAAAGCTTTCTATGTTGATTTTCCTGCTCTTTATATCTACTTCTTTTCCTGCTCTCGCATACTCGTAGAGTTTCTTTCCGTCTACCTTGAGTGCGGAATACTTTGGTGGAATCTGTTCGATAGTGCCGACGAAATCCTTGATTGCATCTTCCAAGTCAGAACGCAAAATTTCTTTCTTATCTCCGAACTTTAATTCCTTTCCCCATATATCGTCAGTATCAGACGTTATTCCAAAAAGAAACTCTCCGATATACTCCTTTGTATCCGAGTCTAGATACTCCATGATGCGCGCGGCTTTCCCCAGAGCAATCGGAAGTACTCCTTCCGCCATCGGATCAAGTGTACCAAGATGGCCGATTCTCTTTATCCCGAGTTTCCTTCGGAGAATGGCAACCACATCAAAAGAGGTCATCTCTTGAGGCTTATTGATGTTCAGTATTCCATCCTTCAATTCCTCATGACCTCCATGAATTATTTCTCAAGTCTCTTTTCTACTTCACGCTTAACTTCTTCGTAAGCTTCTTCCATAGTCTTATATGCATTGAATCCGGATGCATGCTTGTGTCCGCCTCCGCCAAGGGCGGTTGCAAGTTCCGCCGCATCGAACCATTCCTTTGATCGTATGCTCCCTCGTATGATTTTTTCTTCTTCCTCTTTCAGGAGCACCGCTACTTCCACACCTCTTATCGACCTGATATTGTTTACTATACTTTCCGCCTCATTCGCAATCGCTCCGGTTTCAGCAAGCATATCCAGAGTGACCTTTGTTATTGCGGCCTTGCCGCCGCCAAAGATTTCAACTATGGACATCGCCTCGGCCTCAAGCTTGAGCCTTTCAAGTCTGTAATTCTCGTAAATTTCTATGCTGACCTTGGCAGAATCGAGACCCCAGTCGTAGAGCTCCGCAACTATCTCATGTGAGATTTTATCCGTGTTGGAGTACTGAAAATTTCCCGTATCCGTCGATATAGCCGCAAAGAGCGCGTTGGCTATATTTTTGTCGCCATCTACTCCGAGTTCCTTGATAAGTTCAAATGCAAGTTCTCCGGTGGCAGCAGCATCAGGTTCTATATGATTTAGGTCGCAGACAGGAGTCGCGGTCTCGTGATGATCTATACAGATGCTCTTCTTTCCAGTCTTGAACATCTCTTCTCTTCCCTTGATGCGCTTAAGCTCACTGAGATCAACAAGCATTGATATATCGGCATCAAGTACTGCATCTTCGTCATATGTACATATTCCGTCATTCAAGAATTTGAGATTATCCGGTATCTCTTCCGAGATATAGACAAAACTCTCTATCCCCATCTTCCTAAATGCATAGCAAAGAGCCGTACATGAACCAAGCGCATCGCCGTCCATATTCATATGCGGATAAAGAATTATCTTTTTGGCTTTTTTGCTTTCCTCTGCTATTTCGCGAAAACTATTATTCATCATATTCCGTTAGTTCGCTCCCATCGCTA
>JAGAFN010000029.1 GCA_017612585.1 Bacillota bacterium
ATTCACCACCGTTTTTTTCATCAATTGCGCGTGCCACTTTTTCTATTTCTTTGCGACATCCTCCTGCGCGGCCTTTATTATCTCGTTATAGAGATCCGTGAACTCGGGATAATCGTACTCCGTAAGCGTTCCTATTGGATAGTGATTAACCTTTTCCTCTTCGGGAAGTTTGTCGTATGAAGACTTGAGCATCCCCATTTCTTTTTGCCGCTTCAGCATTTCGACTGCGTCGCCTTGGTTGTTTTTGCGTCCGTAATATGTAGGGCAGCTTGCGTGACACTCGATTAATGAAAATCCGTGATGGAGAATGCCTTTTTTGATTTGTTTGATGGTTTCAGCTGTGTGGAATACGTCTCCGGCTGCTGTGAATGACGCGCCTGCGCCAGCTGCGAGCTCTGCAATGTTGAATGTTCTGTCGATTACTCCGTAAGGCGCTGTTGTCGCAACGTCATGCTGGGGTGTTGTAGGAGAGTACTGCCCTCCGGTCATTCCGTAGATGGAATTGTTGTATACTATTACTGTTAAATCTAAGTTTCTTCTTGCGGCGTGGATAAGATGGTTTCCGCCGATTGCGGAGCAGTCGCCGTCACCGGTAACTATGATTACGTGAAGCTCGGGCCTTGCAATCTTGATTCCGGTGGCAAAGGCGATAGCTCTTCCGTGCGTAGTATGTATGGACGAAAAATCCATATAGCCTGCGGCTCTGGATGAACACCCGATACCTGAAACGATTACTACGTTGTCCCTTGTTATATCGTTGGTATCGTCATTAATTAAATCATCTAGCGCAACGACGAGGTCTCTCGTCAGAGTTCCGTTTCCGCAGCCTGCGCACCAAATATGCGGAAGGTGATCTATTCTTAAAAATTCATGTATTAATTGACTTGGCATGTTGTTACCCCATGATTATGCGTTTTGTTTGATATTTCTGTTGATCCTTAGAATCAAGTTGCTCGATTAGGCATTTGCCATTGATTGAGCACTAGCCTTCATATTAAGCTTTTGCCATGTCGCTGAGCTTCTCGACGATCTCTGACGGCGGTATTACGGTTCCGTCGATTCTTCCTATGAACTCGATTGGAACCTTTCCCTGCATACAGCGCTCGACTTCGAGGAGCATCTGTCCGTAGTTGTGTTCAACCATGATAATGCCCTTTAGTTTTTCCTGCAAAGCTTTTAGCCGGGCATCGGGGAAGGGCCAGACGGTTACGGGACGCCACATGCCTACTTTGATGCCTAATTCTCTTGCTTCGTTCACTGCGTCGATTGCGGCTCTTGTTGTTCCTCCAAAGCAGATAACCGCGTACTCTGAGTCTTCCATCATATATTCTTGAACATCAACTATGTCGTCGAGGTTGTGATTGATTTTGTCCATGATTCTCGTCATGAGTTCGCGAGCGTTCTCTGCGGAGTTATCCGGAAAACCTGCGTAGTCATGCATGAGGCCGGTCATATTGTAGCGAGAACCTTCGCCGAATGGCTTAAGGCCCAGAGATATTTTCCCTTCAGGAACGCGATAAGCAAATTTATATGCGCCGTGGTTACCGGCTTCTCGTCTGTTTATTATTTCAATTTCGTCGGGCGAGGGTATTTCGATTCCTTCTCGCATATGGCCGACGATTTCATCCATAAGAAAGATTACCGGCGTTCTATACTTCTCGCTGAGATTAAATGCTCTTATCGCGAGCATATATGATTCTGTAACTGTAGCGGGTGAGATTGCAATCATCGGATGATCTCCGTGGGTGCCCCAGCGCGCCTGCATATAGTCGCCCTGGGATGGAGCAGTAGGAAGGCCCGTAGAAGGGCCGCAGCGCTGCACGTCAACTATTACGCATGGGATTTCCGCAAGACATGCGTAGCCGAGGTTTTCTTGCTTGAGCGAGAACCCCGGACCGCTCGTTGCTGTCATGCTCTTTGCTCCCGTTGTGCTTGCTCCGATTACGGCAGCCATGGAAGCGAGCTCGTCCTCCATCTGAACAAAATGTCCGCCAACCTGAGGAAGCCTCTTGGCGCAGCCCTCTGCGATTTCGGTCGAAGGTGTTATGGGATAGCCCGCGAAAAACTTTAGTCCTGCAGCAATTGCGCCCTCTACGCAGGCTTCATTTCCTTGCATCAGTACCTTTGCCATCTTACGCCTCCTTGAACCAGATTGCGTAATCGGGGCAGAGGCTCTCGCACATGCCGCAGGCGATGCAATCGGCGATTGAATTTATCTTAATCTTTCCGCCTTCAAGAGTTAGGACATTCTTGGGGCAGAACTCAACGCAAATGCCGCAACCCTTGCACCAAGCCTGGTCAATGGTTAAGCGGCTCTTGTCTCTCTTTGCTTTTTCAGGCATATTCCCTCCGAATCAATATGCGAAGATATAATTGCTTAAATATAGTTTTTTAAAACAATTGCTTCGATATAGTGCTGTTTGTTTCTACAAGGAAATATTACTATTATACGCGCCACATTAAAAACATTAAATAATTTGAAGGTTCCACAATATTTTTATTGTGGTATAATAATGGGCGGTGATATAATACTTGTATGGGAGTTTTCTCATACGTAAGTGGAGCATAGACCATGAATCTAAACACGATCAATTACTATATTGCGACGGTGGAGGAGATGAACATCACGCATGCTGCGCAGAGGCTCTTCATTTCGCAGCAGGCTCTCTCCAACCATATCGCGCGACTGGAAGAGGAACTGGGAGTGAAGCTCTTCAATCGCTCGCCGGTTCTTTCGCTTACCTATGCGGGGAAACGGTTCTACGAATATGCCTTGCAGATGGCGAGTATCGAGCGCCAGATTCACCAGATGGCTGACGACGTAAAAGAGAATCAGGCGGGCGAACTAAGAGTAGGTATATCTCATACTTGCGGCCGCGCAATACTTCCTTCGATACTCCCGAAGTTCAGCACCGAGTATCCTCTCGTGGACGTTCAGCTCGTGGAGGAGAACTCGGCAGAAATGGAGAATGCGCTCCGCCGCGGGAACCTTGATCTAATGATTGACTTTCTTCCGCTATCATTAGACGGCGCGACATATACAGAGCTAACAAAGGAAAGGCTCTTCCTTGTCGTTCCCAAAAAACTCCTAAAAGAAACCTATGGACAAGATATGAAACGCATCGTCGCAGAATGCCAGGACAAACTCGATATGTGTCTATTCAAAGAGCTTCCGTTCATACTTCTAAAGAAGGGGAACCGCGTACGCACGATGCTGGACGAATATATGGATCGTATCAAATTCTCTCCGAACATCGTGCTTGAGACCGAGAATACGGAGACCGCCTTTGCTCTCGCATCAAAGGGCATGGGAATAACCGTATATCCGGAACTCTTCTTATGGGCGATGCCTGAAAAGAATGTTAAGGATGCGGATGTCGAGTTTTTCCCAATCAAAGACAAGAATACGACAGGAACGCTCGTGATTGCGAACATGATTGAGCATTATCTTCCAATGACGGCATCCAAATTCATAGAAACATGCAAGGAAGGAATAGAGGAAATCAAAAGGAGTCATATATGAAATTTGTAATCAAAGATGTAGTCAAGAGTTACGGAAAAGAACTTCCCGTTCTGGATGGTGCGAGCTTTGAATTTGAAGAAGGGAAGATCTATGGTCTTCTTGGAAGGAATGGTTCCGGAAAGACTACTCTCTTCAACTGCATAAGCGGGGACATTCCGTATAACTACGGCGAGTTCTATATAGTCGATGACGCCGGGAATGTTAGAAACGTGGAACCGGACGACATCGGATATGTTCTTTCGACGCCGAATGTTCCGGAGTTTCTGACGGGAAGAGAATTCCTCAAATTTTTCCTGGACATTAATAAAGAAGCAGGAAGCATAGTGGACGCGGAAAAGTATTTTGAACTCGTCAGGCTCTCGGGTAAGGATGCGGATAAGCTCATGAAAAATTATTCGCACGGAATGAAAAACAAAATGCAGATGCTCGTCAACATGCTTGCGAAACCTAATTTATTCCTCCTCGACGAACCTTTGACTTCGCTCGATGTTGTCGTGTCCGAAGAAATGAAGGAACTCCTTCGCGGTTTCAAGGAGGGAAGGATAACGATTTTCTCGACGCATATCTTGGACCTTGCGGTTGACCTCTGCGACGAAATTGTTCTTCTGTCAAAGGGAAGACTCGAGGCCGTCGACCACGCCGCACTTGATAACGAAGGCTTCAAGGAACGCATAATAGAACTGCTTAAGGACGAAGAGGGCGACACAAATGTTTGATATACTTATAAAATCTTTACACCTAAAAATGACATATAGCGTAAACACTTTTATTTACGCTATTAAGCAGATTCCGCTCCTCAAGAAGATTCTTTCGGACAAGCTATACAGTTTGGATTGGCTCAAGGCGATTCTTACTGTGCTTTCAGTACTTAAGGAACTCGTTACGACATTCCTCTGGAAGTTTGTCTATGCGGGAATATTCATAGCGCTCCCTACGGCATTCAACTTTTTCCAGGGCGAAGATCCCGCAGTTCCCGCGTGGTGCACGGTGCTTCAGGTATTCATCATACTTACGATTATCGGAGGAATCACGAACAACGACTTCTTCACGGGAAGCATGGATAAATACTATGCGGTCTTTCTTCTCCGCATGGATGCCAAGAAACACGCAATAGCCAATTACTCATATCTTCTGTTCAGATTCTTTCTCGGGTTCCTTGCGGTTGGACTTGCTGGAACGCTAATAACAGATGCACCGCTTTGGCACGGTATAATTATTCCGTTCTTTGTTGTCGCGGTCAAACTGATCTGCTCTGCGATAAGTGTTAAACTATTCGAGCGATCGCTTGCAAAAGGAACTGAAAAAGCGCCAAGAAAATTCATGGCATTTGGAACAGAGGGATCAAACTATAAAGCGACATTTGTCGCAGGCGTATTGTTTGCACTTGCCTATGTGCCTGCTGCACTCGGTTTCGTCATGCCGGTAAACGCTTCTCTTATCATAATGGCGCTCGGAATAGTAGGCGGCATCGCATCGATATTTGTTCTACGCAATTTCAAGCATTATCGCAAGATGTATCAAAAGGGCATCGTGGAGTTTATGGAGCTTCAGCAGATGGCTAAGAGCAATATTGCTTCGCTGGAGACGAAGAAGATAGACGATACGCGCGTAGTAAAGAGTGATAAGAACGGATTTGAATTTCTGAACGAACTATTCGTTAAGAGACACAGAAAGATTCTTTGGCGATCATCCAGGAATACGGCAATAGTTCTCGGCATTATACTCCTCATAGTCGCAGTTGCTATGTTCCTTCTTCCTGAGGGCAAGGAAGTCGTAAACGGTGTGATAACGGGGCAACTTAGATTTGTGGCATTCATCATGTACCTCATCAACAAAGGACAGAACTATACCAAGGCGCTATTCACGAACTGCGACCACAGCCTTCTGACTTTTCCGATTTACAGAAAGGGAAGTAATATACTGAAACTATTCAAGCTCAGGCTAGTGGAGATTTCAAAGGTAAACCTTGTGCCGGCCGGAGTTTTGGCAGTGGGACTTGCCATTCTTCTATTCATCTCGGGAGGACCGGAGAAACCAATCTATTATTTGGTCGTCATAGTATCTGTAATTGCGCTCGGGATATTCTTCTCCGTGCATTATCTTACGATGTACTATCTACTTCAACCGTTCAACGTGAGCACGGAAGTAAAGAGCGGACTCTATCCAATCGTTATGGCATTGACATATATGGCCTGCTATATGATGACGCAGATTGAGGTTCCGGCCATGGGATTTGGCATAGTTGCAGCAGCGTTCTGCATTATATACAGTATCGTGGCATGCGTGCTCGCATATTCGCTTGCGCCAAAGACGTTTAAGCTGCGCACATAAGTCGCTTACTTGACTTTTGGTGCGTTTTGTATCATTATTATTAAAATATTTTTGTTCTAGATGTAATTGTTTTTCTTTGATATCCGAAAGGAGAAGGATATGGCTGTATTCATCAATGAGCCCTCGCGTACATTTAATGAGTATCTATTGCTTCCGGGATATACCGGAAAGGACTGCCTTGTGGAGACGGTGAGTCTCAAGACTCCTATAGTCAAGTTCAAGAAGGGCGAAGAATCTTCTCTCTATGCCAATATTCCGCTGGTGTCGGCTGTAATGCAAGCCGTATCTAATGACACTATGGCGGTGGCACTCGCAAAGGAAGGCGGAATATCATTTATATATGGATCGCAGCCGGTTGAAGATCAGGCCGAGATGATAAAGAGAGTAAAGTCATACAAGGCCGGATTTGTAAAGAGCGACAGCAATCTTAGGCCGGACCAGACTCTTAAGGATGTAATAGAACTCAAAGAAAAACAAGGACATTCAACAATAGCAATAACTGAAGACGGAACGGCGGACGGAAAGATCCTAGGAATCGTTACGAGCCGCGATTATCGTGTGAGCCGTATGGATCCCGCAACAAAGATAAGCGAATTCATGACTCCATTCGACAAGTTAATCTATGCAGAGGAGGGAGTTACGCTTTCGGAGGCGAACGACATCCTTTGGGACAACAAACTGAATGCGCTCCCGATTATCGATAAGAATCAGAGGCTTACGCATTTTGTTTTCAGAAAGGACTATGACAACCATAAGTCAAATCCAAATGAACTACTGGATGATCACAAGAGATTTGTTGTAGGAGCAGGCATAAACAGCCGCGACTACGAAGATAGAGTTCCTGCGCTTGTGGAAGCGGGTGTAGATGTTCTCTGTATTGATTCTTCCGAAGGTTATTCCGAGTGGCAGAAGGATACGATCGACTGGATAAGAGCAAAGTACGGAGACGACGTAAAGGTAGGAGCCGGAAACGTGGTAGACGCCGAAGGGTTTAGATACCTCGCAGACTGCGGAGCTGACTTTGTAAAGATAGGAATTGGCGGTGGGTCGATTTGCATCACGCGCGAACAGAAGGGTATAGGCCGCGGCCAGGCATCGGCTGTCATAGAAGTTGCAAAGGCGAGAAACGAATACTTTGAAGAAACGGGAATATATGTCCCGATTTGTTCGGATGGCGGAATCGTTTACGACTATCATATGACGCTTGCGCTCGCCATGGGTGCGGACTTCATCATGCTTGGAAGATATTTTGCGAGATTCGATGAATCGCCGACTAACAGGCTCAACATAAACGGAAACTACGTAAAAGAGTATTGGGGCGAGGGAAGTAACCGCGCTCGTAACTGGCAGCGCTACGATATGGGAGGCGACTCCAAGATGAAGTTCGAAGAAGGCGTCGATTCCTACGTACCTTATGCCGGACCGCTACACGACAACGTCCAGCTCAGCCTGAACAAAGTAAAGGCGACCATGTGTAACTGTGGTGCGCAGTCAATCAAGGAGCTCCAGGAAAAGGCCAAGCTTACACTCGTATCTGCAACATCTATCGTGGAGGGTGGAGCTCACGATGTAATCCTGAGAGACTCAAGTCAGAACGCAATTAGATAGCATTTACAAAAACCTCGTGCAAGCCGCGGGGTTTTATTTTTGCCTGTTGACATATTAGCATAGTCATACTATAATTAGTCTATACTAACCAAGACTAGACTAATAGGAGAAGTTATGACATTAAGCGAATTAAAAGAGGGACAAAGCGCAGTCATCACGTCTGTTGGAGGCGAAGGTGCGTTAAGACAACATTTTCTCGATATGGGTGTCATTCCCGGCGCCCATGTTTCGGTTGTTAGATTTGCTCCGATGGGAGATCCCGTGGAACTTAGGCTTCATGGATATGAGCTTACGCTCAGGCTTGCGGACGCGGAGAAGATAGAGATAGCGCATGTTAAGTCAGATGGGAAGAGCGGAGCTGGTGCACTGGAAACCGATGCGAGTAGCGACAAATCTACGAGTGACCCGGACTATGACTCCGAGGGCACGGCGGCTTCCAGGGAAGTGTTTAAGGATATCGAGCACCCGGGACTCGGAGAGGGAGGTAAGTTCCATCCTAAGGGATCCGGGAACCCACTTCCGGAGGGCGAGACGATAACATACGCATTGGTCGGAAACCAGAACTCGGGAAAGACGACGCTGTTCAATCAACTTACGGGCGCCAACCAGCATGTCGGAAATTTCCCGGGCGTTACAGTTGATCGTAAGGACGGCGTAATAAAGGGCTATCCAAATACTCTCATAACGGATCTTCCGGGAATCTATTCCATGTCACCGTACAGCAAGGAAGAAGTCGTGTCGAGGGACCTTGTCGTAAAGGAAAAACCGAAGGCGATTATTAATATCGTCGATGCGACAAATATAGAGAGAAATCTATACCTCACGATGCAGCTTCTCGAGATGGACGTTCCGATGGTTCTTGCTCTAAATATGATGGACGAGGTCAAGGAGAACGGCGGATATATCCGTGTTAACGAGATGGAGGAAATGCTTGGCATTCCTGTCGTTCCGATTTCAGCATCAAAGAACGAGGGTGTGCGCGAGCTCGTGGAGCATGCGATACACATAGGTCAGTATCAGGAGAAACCGCCAAAGAGGGACTTCTGCAGTGAAGAGGATCACGGCGGCGCCGTGCATAGATGTCTTCATGCTGTAATGCATCTCATCGAGGACCACGCAAAGAGCGCGGATCTCCCGATAAGATTTGCCGCGAGCAAACTCGTAGAAGGCGACCACTTGATAATGGAACAGCTCGGTCTCGATCAAAACGAAAAGGAGGCTCTTGAGCATATAATCTCGCAGATGGAAACGGAGCGCGGTCTCGATAGATCCGCCGCGATTGCAGATATGAGATTTGCGTTCATTAGCGATGTCTGTCGACGTACGGTTATAAAACCCAAGGAGAGCAAAGAGCATAAACGAAGCCAACGTATTGACAGAATTCTTTCCGGAAAGTGGACGGCGATTCCGGCATTCATAATAATCATGGGACTCGTCTTTGTTCTTACTTTCAATGTGATAGGCGCATATCTCCAGGGGCTGATGGAAGAGCTTGTGGATATGGCTTCGGAGGGCGCTTCTAATCTCATGGCATCCGCAGGCGTGAATGAGGCTATAAGAAGTCTAATAACGGACGGAATCTTTGCGGGAGTGGGAAGCGTAATAAGCTTCCTTCCGATAATCGTAATAATGTTCCTATTCTTGTCACTGCTGGAGGACAGCGGATATATAGCGAGGGTTGCGTTTGTTCTGGATAAGCTGCTTAGAAAAATAGGTCTATCTGGGCGAAGCATAGTTCCGATGCTGATAGGATTCGGATGCACGGTCCCCGCAGTAATGGCAACGAGAACTCTACCGAGTGAAAGAGACAGAAGAATGACGATTCTCCTTACGCCGTTCATGAGCTGCAGCGCCAAGCTTCCGATTTACGGATTCTTTGTTGCGGCGTTCTTTCCGGGTAAGGGCGGTCTCATAATGACAGGGCTATATCTTCTCGGAATCGTCGTTGGAATTCTTCTTGCGCTATTCTATAAGCGTACGATATTTAAAGGTGAAGCGGTTCCCTTTGTAATGGAACTTCCGAGCTACAGACTCCCGAGCGCAAAAAATGTGCTTAGGCTTCTCTGGGAAAAGGCGAAAGACTTTCTTCAGCGCGCGTTCTCCGTAATACTCATAGCTACGATAGTCGTTTGGTTCCTGCAGAGCTTTGACTTCCACTTCAATATGGTCAAGGATTCGCACGATAGCATACTTGCGGTTGTTGCAGGATGGATCGCACCTGTTCTCGCGCCGATTGG
>JAGAFN010000004.1 GCA_017612585.1 Bacillota bacterium
CGACTTTTTCAAGACCGAGCTTGATATTCTCCTCGTAAATATTCCACCCCTTCTCACGAAGAACCTCAATCGTCTTAAGTACGACTGCCGCATTGTGAAGCTGGTGATTGCCAAGTAGCGGAAGTGTCAATACTTCATCTGACTCCTTGAGCATGGTTTTTCCTACTGTAACGATGCCCATTGAAGTCGGGATTGTTCTTCTTATATATTTAAACTTCTGTCCGTCGAGGCTTGAACTAACCGGAACGATGTTTGCCATATCTATTATTCTAAGGTGCACTTTCTTTTCGTCGCACACCCGCTTTATGACGTCGGTAACTTCCTTCCCGCTGTCGTAGCATACGACCGCAGTTCCTTCTTTGATAATTCCGGCCTTGGTCTCTGCAATTTTCTCAATCGTATCGCCGAGGTATTCCGTATGCTCCAGCCCGATGTTTGTCAGTACGGCAACTTCCGGCGCATCGATTGCGTTGGTGCTGTCGAGCGCTCCACCCATGCCGACCTCGAGAACCACGATGTCGCACTGCTCCTCGTAGTAGTACTCTATCGCAATCGCGGTCAAGAGTTCAAAATGGCTCGGATGGTCTTCCATATTGTCCGCGATTTCTTTGACGCGTTCGGTTATCTCCGCAAGGCGCTCTCCCGGAATATATTCGCCGTTTATCTGAATGCGCTCGTTGAACACCTGGATGTACGGAGAAATATAGAGCCCTGTCTTATAGCCCGCCGACTTTAGAATAGATGCGAGCATTGCGCAGGTGCTTCCTTTGCCGTTCGACCCTGCGACGTGAATGAACCTAAGTTTCTTCTGAGGATCTCCCATTTCACGTAAAAGCGTCCGGGTTCTCTCGAGTCCCAGACGCGTCGTGCTCCAACTGTAGTTTTCTATATAGGATATTGCTTCCTTTGGTGTCATCTTGCTCAATCTTTACACCTCACCCAACTAATTCACGTTCAGTCTTCTATTTATCAACGCTCAAACAACCATTTGCTCAATGCTTAGTTAATAGCCTCTTTTAATCGCGGCAAGAATTTTTCCATCGCGTAAATGACTACGGTCTGAACGACAAAGAGAATTGCCGCCTGAAGTATTCTTGTCACAAATAGTGGTCCATATTCCGAACCATAGAGAACCGAAATCCAATATGTGTTCAGATAAAGCCCGAGCATCAATTGATTGATTGCCGCAGCGATAATAATGCTTACGATGCTTTGTTTTTTGTGGAGAAAAAAGCCCCACACGAGTCCCATAAGCACTGCGGTCAAGGTAAATCCCGGAAAATATGCTCCAATCGGAAAGAGCAATGCCCCGATAAAATCTCCAAGACCTCCGACGATAGCCGCATGCACGGGACCGAAGAGTATCGCCGCAATAACTATAGGAAGAAAACTGAACCCGATTTTCATATTCCATGCGTTAATGGACAGGAATCTGTTCATGACTATTTCCATCGCGATAAGGAGCGCAAGCACAACAATCATTTTTGTGCTTACGCGCGACCTTCCATTCTTGGCGGTATCTCCACTTGTTCCACTTGTATTCTTCTCTGACATTGCTTTATTACTTTCTTTTGCATTTTCTACTTGTTGTTAAGCGCGCGCTCCGCAGCTTCGACCACATGGCGAACAAGAATGCTTGTCGTTACGGTTCCAACTCCTCCCGGAACAGGTGTTATTGCCTTGACGATTGGCTCCACTTTATCAAAGTCCACATCGCCCGTTATGCCTTGTTTCTCTTCGTCCCAGTTGACACCTACATCTATCACGACCTGGTCTTCGTTTACAAAATTCTCGGTCACAAGATGCTTCCTCCCCGCTGCAGCAATTAGTACCGCCGAACGTTTAGTGACATCACTCAAGTTAGCAGTCTTGCTGTGACATATGTTTACCGTGAAGTCGTCCTTTAGGAGCATCATAGCGACAGGTCTTCCGATTACGAGAGAGCGACCGATTACCGATGCCTGTTCGCCGTTTGTAACCGGAGTGTATCCGTAGAAGTTTAGAATTCGCATCGCAGCATGCGGCGTGCATGGCGGGAAACCTCGCTTCTCGCCTGCAAAAACTCCCGCAAGAGAAACATCTGTGCATCCGTCAACATCCTTGGCTGGATCGATTAGATTTCTCAGCTTGTTGTCGTCGAGATGCTTGGGGAGCGGTCTCAAAAGGAGTATGCCGTGAATACCATTGTCTTCGTTACATTCAATTATTGCATTCTCAACTTCTTCCTCTGTGGCATCTATCGGAAGTGCAACTTTGATATGTCCCGCACCGAGTTCATTGCAGCGCTTGATTGCGTTGTTCTCATAATAAGTATCTTCTGCACGCTTTCCAACCCTTATTATGGCCAGCGTCGGAACAACGCCGCTCGCCTTGAGTTCGGCTATTCTATTTTTCGTACTTTGGTTCATCTCCTCAATTACAGGAGCGCCGTGAAGTATCTTTGCCATATTATCCTCACACACTTTTTTATTTATGCATAATGCTTCTTCGCGCATCTTGGCTTCTATTAACTATCGTATAGCTTTGTCAATAACGCATTGTTCTCTATTAGCATCCATCGACATATCGTCGTATGGATTTGTCAATGACACATTATTCTATTAGCGTATCCGTGACATCTTCATATATCTCGTCGGCAAGGTCGCAGTATTCATCCAACAACTCCTCTACCTCGCCGTTTAATTCATCTGCATAGTCTCTATCCACCATCGACTTGGTATTTATATATACGTTTAACGCTGCTGCCTGCATTGCGGATTTGCAAAGTACCGCCGCACAACCCGCGTCCGAAATCGCGAGTCTCGATCCTATTTCCTTGAAGCGCTCTATGATTTCCATCGCGCGAGCGCATGCTCTCATCATCGCCATAGGTGCGATGCACGCTGCCTTTGTTGCGTCCTCAAGAATACGAGCCCTGTCGGGGTTGTCCTTGGGAATACCATAGGCTTCGGCGAGCGGTTTGAAGCCTTCGGCATCCTCTTCAACAAGGTGGAGGAGTTCCTTCTCTATACGCGACGCTTCTGCCATCAGCATTCTGATTTCGCCCTCGTGCTCCGCATATTTCGGTTTACCAACGGTGAGCGCACCAACCATATTTCCAAGAGCGATTCCAAGCGCGCCCACGAGAGCTGCGGCACCACCGCCACCCGGGGTGGGCTGAGAACTCGCAAGCTCACTCGTGAAATCTTCTACTGTTTTCTCAATATATTTCATATCGCAAAATCCTCATAGCATTTCTATCGCAAAATTCCCATAGCATTTCTATCGCAAAATTCCCATACTGCAAATTTGCCTAACACTTCATTTTACCGCAAATCATGCCCTTTCGCCACATATAATGCGTGCTCGGAAGCCCCGCGTGAAGCCTCAGCACAGAGCTGTCAATCGCGCGGTGCCACATCCAGACCCTCCCTACAAAATCTTGTTTGCAACGATCAACCGTCCGCACCCCAGCATTTCTGTGAGATTGGTAGCCCTAGTCGGATATTCTCTGTAGACCAGGTTATAGCATGCCCATCTGTCGTCCGCATGCTTTTCAACCACATAGGCATGGATTCCTTTGAGCGGTCTTCTAATATCGTTCCACTGCGTAATCAGGAATAGCGTTCCGTTCTCCGCCTCATCCATCTCAGCGGTGAGCTCGAGCCTATTCGTGATTTCTTTGGTGCCTACACCGTAATCAAGAAGAATTGCATCAATCATATACGGATCCGTCCCCATTCGACCGCCAAACAGCGGAGCCTTGAGGGATTTCACGCGCTCTACGATATCCTCAAATTCCGGAACCACGACATAATCATTCTGTGCACCAGCCTTAGCTACCTCTTGCGCATCTCCCTGCGCACCTGCTTGCGCACCTTCCTGCGCACCTGCTTGCACACTCGCATTTCGCGGCTCAGCGCTTTTAAGCACCAAAACATTATATATCGCAATCGGTATGCAACCCGTCTTTCCTATATTGGACTTGCCATACTTTAAATTATTGAGCTTGCCCTGATTGGTGATCGGCTTCGGCTTCACAGCAACACCAAAGGATAAATCTGCCCTCTGCGTCGCGCCCACGCTATTTGACGTCGAATCGCCACCGCGAAGCGGATGATAAATCGCATGCATGATTTTCATCGCTGTTCTATGTATTTTTTGATAAATGCTGTTTTTCATTTTCATCATTTGGGCAATACTATCGCCAACCATAGCATTATATCACGAACAGCGTTCATATAGTAATGGGTACACTGCTTGACGCATATAATAACGGGCAATGCCTCTCGCGCATACAGTAACGCGCAAGTGCCCATTTGCCCATATAAAAACTCACCCGGCTACCGTAGCCGGGCGAGTAATGGATTGTAGTATTTGTTAGTGATATCCTAATTGGTTTCTTTTTAATTATTTTCCAACGCTCAGAAGAGTTGACAGAAGGTCCATGCCGTTAAGCGCATTGTCGTTTGCGCTGGAGCCGCCACCTAAGAGGCTTCCGAGAAGGCTGGAACTTGTGCTCTGCTGCTGTTGCTGACCGCCGCCGAGAAGGCTTCCGAGCATCCCCGTGAGACCGGAGCTCTGCTGCGTCTGCTGGCTGGAGCCGCCCATTAGGCTGCTGAGAAGACTTGTTGCAGATGTCTGCTGTGGCTTCTGTCCACCCCCCATGAGAGCTGCGATATCCGAAAGATCGAGTCCGTCAGAAAGATTGAATCCGCTGCTCTGTGACTGAGTTGTAGCTGAAGTCGTAGCTGCGGAAAGGCTGCTCATAAGAGCCGGGGCGATGTTCTGAAGTACGGAGCTAGCCTGTGTCTGTGTAAGACCGGACTGCGAAGCAAGGCTGGAAACAACATTGCTGTAGTCATTGCCAAAGATGTGGCCAAGGATTGCCGCACCGTCAGCTGTGTCAGCGTTTGCAATCTGATTAGAAACGGCCTGTGTGCTTGTGTGCTGCTGAAGAGCACCGAGGAGCGAAGTTGCTCCGGACTGTGAAGCCTTTGCATTCTTTGTCAGATATTTGATGATTAGCGGAACTGCCAAGAGAAGCATCATCTTGATTCCCTTTGAAGATCCCCCGGATTTCTTGCTAAGTGCTTCTACGGATGAATTGCTTGTCATCGAGCTTAGTAACATACTTAAAAGATCCATTTAATTCTCCTTTACATAATATAGCTTTACGCTTCGTTAACTATATCTTGGTTCTACAAGCCTGCTTACCGCAAGCGTTGTTAACCATCTTTGATCTCCCCTCCGCCGAGCGCTTACGAAAGGTCCATCTGTACGCTTCATCCAAGTGAAGCGCCTACCCTATAATTATACAATACATTTTGCGCAATTTGGCAAGTATTTTTTGAGATTTTTGGTTTAGCCCCTATGGGAAATTCCTCGTATGTCGGATAGTCCGGAGTGGCCGTTTGCAGCCAAATAATCGTCAATTCCCGCTATTACCTCCACCATGCACATTGGATTAACAAAGTTCTGAGATCCGATCTGAACCATGCTTGCGCCTGCCATAAAGTATTCGATGGCATCCTGCCACGAGCTTATTCCTCCGCTCGCGATAATTGGAATCTTAACAGTGTCATAGGCGTTCCAGACGAGGAGCATATTCTGCGGCTTTATTGCAGGTCCGGACATCCCGCCGGCGGTGTTCCCCAGTACAGGCTTCTTGGTATTAATGTCTATCTTCATCGCCTTCCAGGTGTTTGATACGGTGATGGCATCTGCCCCCTCATCCTCTGCGGCCTTGGCTATAGGTTTGATATCCGTCACATTGGGAGCAAGCTTAACAAAGAGCGGAAGCTTGGTCGCAGGCCTCGCCTCCCTAAGCGTGTCAGCGAGAACCTTTGGATCAGAGGAAAATGCAAGTCCTGTCCCTACGTTTGGACATGAGAAATTAAGTTCAACCGCGGAGACAATGGGATTGTCGTTTAGCATTTCGAGAACCTCTCTGTAGTGCTTCTGCTCGCTTCCCGCGATGCTCAGCACAACTTCGGTTCCCATGTTCTCATATCTCGTAAGCTCGTATTTAAGAAAGTTCTCAATTCCTATAGACGGAAGCCCGACCGAGTTAAGCATACCTCCCGTGACTTCTGTGATGCGACGCGGTGGATTTCCCGGGCGCTCAAGCCTGTGCACACTCTTAATCATGATGGCACCGAGCTCGCTCATAGGAAACACATTGGCATTGTTCATGAAATAATCGTATGCACCGGACGCCGGCATCACGGGATTCTTAAATTTGGCGCTTGCGATTTTTACAGATATGTCTGTTTTGTACATTGTTACCTCTTTAAAAAGTTTTAACTATATTCTATAATTCAAATTAGTTTTACAGTCATGGCATTTATATGACTTCGTCAACATTGAACACCGGGCCGTCCTTGCAGACGCGGGCATAATAGCTTTCGCCGGTCGCGGTATTCTTGGCACTTACGACACAGCCCTTGCAAGCTCCCACGCCACAAGCCATATGTTCCTCGAGAGATATGTACGCCGGAAAACCATACTTCTTATGCATCTCCTGCATATCGCGCGCGAGACGGTTTGAACCGCATGAGTAGGCAGCATCAAAGGGCGGCTTGGCGACCACTCCCTCAACGTCGCCGTCGGCTGCAGATTCGGCGCCGTCATCAGCTATAGATTCGGTGCCGTCATCAGCTGTAGATTCGGTGCCGACAGCGCCCGCAGCATTGCTTGCCGCAAAAGTTGCGCAATCTTTCTTGAACTCATCTGTGATATTCACATTCGCGTCAGTCGTAGTTCTGACCGTGGCACCGAGCGCCTCAAATGAATCTTTGTTAAAGAGATAGTCTTCTTTCTTCGCGGAGAGATAGACATAGAGTTCCGTTCCCTGCGCTACGTAATCCTGAGCTAGAAGCAATAACGGCGCGATTCCGATTCCGCGACCAATTAGTGCAACGCGCTTCGCTCCCTCGATTACAGAGAATGGTTGTCCGAGCGGGCCCAGTACCTTTGCGCTGTCGCCTTCCTTTAGTTTTGACATAAGCTCGGTTCCGCGTCCTTTTACGTTGTACAGTATAGTCATGGTTCCGCGCTCACGGTCAACCGAGTTTATGCTGATTGGACGCATGAGAAAAGGCTCGATCCCCTCCCATCCTTTAATCATGATGAACTGACCGGGAAGAGACTCCTTTGCCATATCTCCGACGTCGAGCGTCATAACAAAGACGCCGGGCGTGATTTCCGTTTGAAAAATAACGTTACAGTTTTTGTACATATATGCTCCTATTTAACAATCTGTCCGTCGACGATTACCGTCTCCAGAACCGCATCGGTTGCGACCGCCGGCATATCTGACCACATGAGGATGTCGGCGTCCTTTCCGACTTCGATTGATCCTACGCGCTCGAATACATCTACTATCTTTGCAGCGTTGGACGTAATCATCGCAAGTGCTCTTACCGGATTCATTCCGCGGCGCACGCATTCACCGATTTCAAATAGCAGCATATGTTTTGGCGATACAGGGCTGTCCGTCATGCAAGCCACTTTGACACCGCGTTTATCGAGTTCGATGCAGGCTTCATAATCGAGTTTGCCGCCCTCACCCGGGAACAGCGGCTCCGCAGTCGGTCCGTATATTATTCCCTTAACGTGTTTGTCTGCTAATTCGTCCAGATAATCGCTTGCTCCGAGCGCATGGTCGATGGTAATCAGGATGTCAAACTCCTTGGCAAGTTCGAGCACAGTCATGCTGTCATGCATATAGCTGTGAACCTTGTATGCGATTTCTTTCTTGAGAACCGGAATGCCGTGCTCGAGCCCGAGGTCGTAAGGCGGCATTTTTTCTTTGTCGCCATTCGCGGCTTCCTTCTTCTCCATGTATTCTTTTACGCGACGCAGATAATCCCTATGCATATTGGCAATCGCCATTCTCGTCATCGGCGCACGATTCATCGGCGCATAGCAACCCTTTGGGTTTATTCCCATGGCACCCTTTAGAACGGCAGCGCGCTTAACAACTCTGTCGCTTCCTGCCGACTTCATTACCATTCCGAGACCGCCAACTATATTTGCAGAACCCGGAACAATGCAGGATGTAGTAATTCCCTGTTCAAGTGCATGCTTAAAATCCACGCTCGTAGGATCTACCCCGTAGTATGCATCGAGCTCAGGCGTGAGAGGATTCGTAATTTCGTTCAGGTCCTCGCCTGCGCCGTTTACTTCAAATCCGCCGAGATGGCTGTGCGCATCAACAAAGCCCGGAGTCACGACCTTGCCTTTTGCGTTTATGATTTTTTCTCCGGCCTTTGCTCTTAGGTTTGGACCTATCTCTGCAATCTTTCCATCACGGAGACGGATGTCCTGTTTGATTGTTCCGCGTTTACCCATAGTGTAAACTGTTGCGTTTTTGATTACATACATTTCATCTCATCTCCTTCCTTGTAGATTGTTTCACCCGCGAGGAGTGTTCTTACCACTTTGGCCTTCCAAGTCTTGATTGGGTTGTCGCTCCATATTACTATGTCCGCGCGCTTTCCGACTTCTATTGAGCCTGTCACGTCGTCTATGCCGAGAAGCTTTGCCGGGTTATTCGTAAGCATCGGGAGAATCTTCTCTGCATCATGCATGACCCTCATCATATCAGCGGCATTCCACAGCATGTCTTCTCTCGAACCCAACCAACCAAGGGAGCCGCTTAATGAGACAGAAACTCCTTTTTCACTCAGCTTGGCAATTGCATTGTAGTCTAGTCCCTTTGGCTCCTCTGTCATAAGTTCCGCGGCGGATTTCACTACTAGAGGAATCTTTTTTCTTATAAGCCATGTTTCGTTTCCCGTGAGACCATAGCCGTTTATAAGAACCAGTTGAATGGCCTTATATGGTTTTATGATATCGCGGACGCGTTCGATTGCCAGAAGCGAATCGCATGATATGAATAGCGGGAGTTCGCCGGTTATTACTTTACCGATTGCCTCGAGTTTTTGATCGCGCGGGACCTCGGGTGGAAGTGCGGTTGGCTGCGCAGTGGCATCCGGCTCACCAGCCTGCGTCTCGGCAGACGCTGCCTTGATCTTCTTGCTTGGCTTGGTCGCAGCGGCCTTCACAGATTTGAATTTTTGATCTGCTTCTGCTTTCGCCTTCTCGGCTGCTTCCTGTTTTTCTAAATACTCTTTAGCTTTTCTTAGTTGCTCCTCGAGGGTTCCAAATATCCACATGCGCGTCTGCGGCGCCATCGAGCGTGCTCCGTAAACCTTTTTCATGTCGGTTCTTACGGAGGCCTTCATTCCAATTCCTCGTCTCAGGCACATCTTGTACGGATTCACTCCATCAACAGTGAATGCCGCAATCTGTCCGCCAAAGAGATTGTTATCCGTCGGCTCGACTCCGCAGGCGGTTATTCCAAATGCACCGAGTTGCTGTGCGGTAATTGCTCTTCCGTTGAAGGCATAAAACGCATCAAGTTCCGGCGTAATAGGTTCACTCCGCTCATCGTTATCCTGTGATGACGGCCTGATCTCCGTCCAACTTCCGTTCACGCCCCAGGAAGAAACCGCTTGGATAAACCCGGGGAAAACTTCCATCCCCTTGGCATCAAAGACCTCTTCTTTGTTCTTGGCGCGGAGGCTTCTTCCGAGTTCTGAAATTATGCCATCCGTGATTCTTATATCCACGTTTCTGACCTTGCCGAGACCGTCGTGGACCTTACCGTTTTTAATAAGCATAAGCACTCCTTCTTCGGGCCGCTGCCCGCTTTAGATAAGCCTTGATATGCGCGCATAGCGTTTACCCAAATGCGCGAAAAGGACGGCTAATCGCCGTCCCCCTTTTTAATCATTATATCATAGATTATACATAGATAAACTGGTAGAATGTTAAGTGCTACGAGGTCGATCATGGACAAAGATTACGCACAAAACGAAATATATGATTGTATTGTGGTCGGCGGCGGTGCCTCCGGTCTCTTCTTTGCTGCGTCAACCGACTTGGCGAAAAGCGGACGCCGCGGTCTTATCCTCGAGAAAACTGGTAAGTTCGGCACCAAGTTCCTCATGAGCGGTGGCGGACGTTGCAATATCACTCACGACGGTTCAATTAAGGATTTTATTTCGCAATACGGCGATGCCGGAAAACTCATTCGTACAGTGCTTTATAAGCATAGCAATATCGATCTCATCGACTTCCTTAAGTCAAGCGGCATTGAGTGTTGCAGTGAGGCGGACGGTCGAGTTTTCCCCTGCTCCGGCAAGGCTTCTACTGTCCTAGAAATGCTAATTGATAAATCCATAGCTAACGGATTTGAGTTTGAGACTAACTGCGATGTAACTTCCATTTCACGCGGCGCTAATGGGTATTGGGAACTTACCGTATCATGTGATTCAATCTCCGACAAAAGCAATCTCCAAAATCGTTCACAAAACAATCTCCAAAATCGTTCACAAAACAATAATCAGCGCGGCAATCTCGCCAAAGGCGGGATATACTTGGGACGAAATATCGTAATCGCAACCGGCGGCTCATCTTATTCCAAGACGGGATCGGACGGCAGCATGTTTAATGTGCTCGAACGCGACCTCAATATAAAAATAGTGCCGACCAAACCCGCACTATGTCCTATCTCCGTAAGCGACTATCCGTATGCGGACTTAGCTGGGCTATCCGTTGATGCTGTAATTAAGTTTGGCAAGAACAGATCTTCAGGACCACTGCTATTTACTCACGCAGGATTAAGCGGACCCGCAGCGATTAACATTTCCGGAGACTTAAGCGTCGGAGATAAGATAGTAATAAACTATCTTCCTACCCTTTGCTACGAAGAAGCTTTTAAAATGCTTCAGGATGCCACGATTGGAAATAAGGCAAGTCTATCGACCATCATAGAGCGAACCTTTTCTTTGCCTAAAAGATTCTGCGCAAGTGTTGCACAGCGCACAGGAACATCTGTAAAGTCCGCTGCACGTATACTTACAGAGGAGAGATTCACGGTAACCGATGCGGGTAATTTTGGAAATGCCATGGTCACCCGCGGCGGTATCGCTCTTGACGATGTAAATCTTCGCACTATGGAATTAAAAAATAGTAGTGGCATCTATGCCATAGGAGAAGCGCTAGATGTCGACGGGCGCACAGGCGGATACAATTTGCAATTCGCATACTCATCCGCCCGCACAGCATCGGATAGCATCGCACTAATTTAAAATAATTTAAAAAGCAGTTAGATTAACTCTCCAACTGCTCCATATTTACTTTAGCCGACGATTTGCGTTTCCATATTAGCGCAATCAAGCCGAGCCATAGAATTGCCTTGACGACGTACAGAATCAAATAACGTTTAGGTATTGACTCCAACTTCCCTTGACACCTGCCAACTAATCAATCGACAAACGCCAAGTGCTTTATGGTTATTAATGAAAGGCTCTTGCTTTTTACTGAGTCTTAGTTTATTATGGTGCCAGGAAAGGAAGTCGCTTAGCGACTAACCCGACCTGTTTTAGGTCGCCGCCTTAGTTCTTGGCTTTGGCGGCTTTTTTAATGCTGATCGTCACCCTGATGCCCCATCTGGGGAACGAGATCGTAATCCTCATCTCTAACCCTTCCTTTCCTAGTCTCCACCATACGCGTCACCTCCTTGGCGGTGGGAAGCTGGTAAAAACGGATAGGTCGGATCAGCCGCTTTGGCTCTGCCTTTCCTGGCAAAGCCAAAGATATCACAAGATCGCTCTATTGTCAATATGTGGAATTTATGGGAATTTTCTCATATACAAAAAGCAGTTGGAGTAATACTCCAACTGCTTTTATCATTTTATTGTTACGTCGCCTGCGGTTGTAGATAGACTTACTCTGCCGTTTCCTTCGCCTATCGTCCATGAGCCGCCAACACCCATAAAGTTGTTTTTGCCTCGCATCCATGAGTCATCCTGGCTTCTGTCCGCCAATCCACTTTTGTTCCTAAAATCACCGGCAACGGATTTGATCCTTGCCGTATAATCTTTAGACACACTGACAAAATCAATATCTCCGGCATTTGTATCAACAACCACATCTATCACGGGACCACGCATCTCCAGCTCCACATCACCTGCCTGTGTCTTAATTGAAACCACAGGGCTTGTCGTTGTAGCTTCTATATCTCCAGCCATGCTGAGCAGGTCGAGGCCTGGACCCTGGTGATCTTCGACTTCTATGTCACCCGCATTGCTTTGCATCTTTATGTCTCCGAACAACCTATTGCTCTCTATGTCACCGCTACCGGTCTGAATATTCGCAGTCGCAAAATTGCAATTATTAAACATATAGTCTCCTGAAGATACTGCGCTAGAGAATTCATCAAGTTCAAGATCCTTCACTTCGACATCAGAACCCTTTCCGTGTATGCGAATTGTTCTCACATAGTTTGGTACTTCTATTCTGAGGCGCCCTGAGGTTCCCTTGGGAAGCATCAATCGCAGCACATTTACGCTACGTTCAACTTCCAAACCTGCAGCACTCTCGTTCCCTGCCACATGCCTCTCTCCCCAGAACTGTTTCCAGAACGGAGAGTCGAAAAATACAGAGGCACTCTTATGGTATTCCCAGAATCCATCTCCCTCTCCATGCATAAGTTTTACATCTAGATCTCCATCGATTTCTATGGTGTTAACGTCTTGGAGAATAACACCATTCTCGCTGCAGCTTTCGTTTGTGACCGTATTGACAGGGGCGATTTCATTTACTTTTTTAGGCGGCTCATACATTCCCTTGATGTTATCGCTCACTTCTTGTATGGTGCCAAGTTCACTAATTATTTCATCATGCGTCAGACCCGCTCCCTCCGCCTCGGCAAAATGATTCTCGAACTCGCCGATGATATCGTCGCATACTTCCTGACCGTATCCCGCGAGTTCACTCTTCAAAAGCTCCATATATTCTTTCTTTGTCATTGGTATTCCTCCGTTCACAAATTGCACTAGGCTTAGCGTATAAGCTTTCCGACTTTTTTAACAAAGTTCGCCCATTCCTCACTTTGTTCTCGCTGCCTTTTCTTGCCGGCAGTCGTAAGTTTGTAATACTTTCTTGCAGGGCCGGACGGCGATTCAACCAGATAAGTTTCCACATATCCGTTGTCGCGCATCCTCTTCATGATCAGATACAAAGTTCCCGCAGTTATATCTAACTCCTTGGATATAGTCTCCGTTAGTTCGTATCCATATTGGTCGCCTTTCACAAGCTGCGACAGGACACATAAGTCCAGCACACCCTTCTTGTATTGTGCATCCATAGTTTTTCTCCTTTTCGAGCTACATTGTATCACACACTATAATACAATGCAATATAGTATTTCGGAAAAATAGTCTCCGTTTTAGTTTTTTTATTTATCACATCTTTGTAATAAGTGCTATAATAATGATATATTTATCAGTTTGATTTACGCTCGGTCAACTGAAAGGAGAAGATATGAATACTGTACAGATGAAGGAGTTTTCAAAGAAACGACTTGCCGAGAACAGATGGCCAATGGTGCTGGTAGCCTTGATTATTACTTTGATAGGCGGGTTTATCAGTTTTACCACAATGCCAAAGATTGACTTCAATTATACGTCCATCACAAGCGGGGGCGCGGAAGTTATAAATACGGTAACAAAGTCCGTAAGTCCGATTGTCTCGATTTTGATGTTTGCTTTTACGCACCTCATCAAGAATCCTCTTCAGGTCGGATGCTGCCACTTCTTTAGGAAGAACGTTTATCAGAATGCTGTCGTTGAGGATGTTTTGATCGGATTCCGGAGTTACGTAAACACAGTCCTTACAATGTTTGTGATGACAATCGCAATCGGTATCGGTATTATGCTATGCGTAGTTCCTGGAGTAATCTTGGCTCTGGGCTTGATGCTCGTTCCGTATATAGTAGCTGAGAATCCAAATCTCGGCGTGTTCGAAACACTGACGCTCTCCTGGGATAAAATGAAGGGACACAAAGGCGAATACCTCGTCCTCATCCTATCGTTTATCGGTTGGGCGTTGCTCAGCATAATTACACTTGGACTTGTTGGCATATTCTATGCAAGTCCTTATGCAAACCAGACCTTTGCCGCTTATGCCGACAGAATTCTGAACGAACCGGTACAGGAAATGAATAAGACCACCTGGGACGGAACACCGGTGCAATAGAAAAATAAACCTTGCTGTTTAATATCTCTTGGGTTAATGGTGATTGTCACCCTGATAACTCATATGGATTTAAAAAGCAGCTGGAGCATCTCCAACTGCTTTTTTTATATGCTTACGCTATGCCTTGTATTCTACGTAGAGTTCGCGTACTCCGTCGGGGGCGTTTGATGAACTTACTTTTAGGTTCATGCCTCCGTTCTGTGCCGGAATCGGCGCTTGTGTCGGAGCGTTAGGTACAGCCTTGGATGCTGCGTCGCTTGATCCTACCTGAACGCCTAGCCTTGCTTTCTTGCGGTTATCGATGAATGTCGGTGCAACCTGCGGGAAGAGTGCGAGGTTTAAGATATCCTCTTCATCTTCCGCGATGTCCTTGAACTCCTCACGGAGCTTATCCATCTCGGGTTCTAGCATGTCCGCATATCTGCATGTGATTACGTCTTCAGGCTTGATGCCGGCTTTTTCGCGAGCCTCTGCACTCACCTCACCCGGGAGTGTTCCGTATTCGCCGCGAAGGATTCCCTTTGATTCCTTTGGCATCATCTTGTAACGCTCACCTGCAATTACGTTCATAACCGCCTGTGTTCCTACTATCTGGCTTGACGGTGTTACGAGCGGCGGATAACCAAAGTCTTCTCTAACGCGCGGAACCTCCGCGAGAACCTCGTAGAGTTGGTCTTCCTTACCTGCCTGCTTGAGCTGCGAAATCAGGTTGGAAAGCATTCCTCCCGGAACCTGATACTTAAGTGCGTTTGTATCAACAGCAAGGACCTTTGGATCAAGGAATCCGTCGTCTGTAAGGCGCTTTGCAACTTTTCTGAAATGCTCTGCCGCCTCCGACATCTTTTCGAGGTCGAGTCCCGTATCTCTCGGCGTTCCCTGAAGAGCTGCTACTAGAGATTCCGTAACCGGCTGCGCCGTTCCGCTTCCGAGCGGAGATAGTGCGGTGTCAACGATATCAACTCCCGCATATGCCGCCATGAGATATGTCATCTCGCCGCAGCCTGTCGTATCGTGAGTGTGAAGGTGGATTGGAAGATCGGTGTTTTCCTTGAGTGCCTTCACGAGTGAATATGCAGCCATCGGAAGAAGAAGTCCTGACATATCTTTGATGCAGATTGTATCGGCTCCCATCTGCTCGAGTTCCTTGGCAAGTTTAACAAAATATTCTTCGCTGTGAACCGGAGAGAGCGTGTACGAAAGAGCAATCTCCATAGTGCCGCCGTATTTCTTTACGGAACGTATGCACTGCTCCAGGTTTCTCACATCGTTAAGCGCATCGAACGCTCTTACGATATCGATTCCCTCGTCTATCATGTGATGACAAAACTCATCCACTACGTCATCCGCATAGTTTCTGTAACCAAGAAGATTCTGTCCTCTGAGCAGCATCTGAAGTTTTGTATTTTTGAGATGCTTCTTGAGCGTACGGAGTCTGTCCCACGGATTCTCGTTCAAGAATCTAAGGCAGGAATCATACGTCGCGCCGCCCCAGCATTCGAGCGAATAGTATCCGATCGAATCGAGAATCTCGAGCGCGGGAATCATCTCATCCGTCGTCATTCTCGTCGCCGCCTGCGACTGGTGCGCATCTCTGAGAATCGTATCCGTAACTAACAGCTTTTTATTTGTTGCAAATTCCATATGTTTCTCCAATAATTATTTCTATTTGCCGAACAGTGTGATAAGCGTTCCTGCCGCAATTGCGGAGCCGATAACACCGGCAACGTTCGGTCCCATAGCATGCATGAGAAGGAAGTTTCCGGGGTTCTCTTCCTGTCCTACCTTCTGCGATACGCGAGCCGCCATCGGTACTGCGGATACGCCGGCCGAACCGATAAGCGGATTTATCTTTTCCTTCAAGAAGAGGTTCATTAGCTTGGCGAGGAGTACGCCGCCTGCTGTACCGAATCCAAATGCTACAACTCCCATGAATACTATTGCGAGTGTTCTCGGTGAAAGGAAAGTTGAACCTGTCGCGGTTGCGCCTACCGATACTCCGAGGAATACCGTTACGATATTCATGAGTTCGTTCTGAACCGCTTTGCTAAGGCGTTCGGTTACTCCGCTCTCTTTGAAAAGGTTTCCGAGCATGAGGCAGCCGACGAGCGGTGCAGCGGATGGAACGAGAAGCGCAACTACGAGAGTAACCACGATTGGGAAGATGATTTTCTCGGTCTTGCTTACTTCGCGGAGCGGCTTCATTACAATCTGGCGCTCTTCCTTTGTTGTAAGCAGCTTCATGATTGGCGGCTGGATTACCGGAACCAGCGCCATATATGAATACGCGGAAACGGCGATTGGTCCGAGGAGCGCCGGTGCAAGCATTGCCGTAACAAAGATTGCAGTCGGGCCGTCGGCACCGCCGATAATTCCTATTGAACTTGCTTCCGGACCTGTAAATCCGATGAGTCTAGCAGCTACGAATGTGATGAATATTCCGAGCTGCGCGGCCGCACCGAGGAGAAGGCTCTTTGGATTTGCGATAAGAGGACCAAAGTCAGTCATCGCGCCCACTCCCATGAATATGAGACATGGGTAAACTCCAAGCTTGATTCCGAGATAGAGAACGTCGAGGAGCCCTGCAGAAACCGTGTCCCCGACCGCAACGGTCGAGAGTACCGATTCCGAAACTCCGAGCGCCTGCATCTCGGTTATGAATTCTTGTGTAACCGCTCCGCCTCCAAAGAGATCCCAGTGCACATGTCCTCCGGCAAAGAGTATCTCGTGAAATATTCCTGCGCCTGGAAGATTGGTGAGAAGCATTCCGAATGCAATCGGAACAACGAGAAGCGGCTCAAATTTTTTGACGATGCCCAGGTACAGAAGCACGCAGGCAACGACGATCATTATGAGGCACTTCCAGTTCTCGCCCACAAAGAATTGCGCGAGGCCTGTATTGCTGAAGAAATCAATTATTGCTCCCATAGATACGCCTCACTTACTGAATAGTGCAAAGAACAGCGCCGGACTCTACTGTTGCGCCGGCGTTAACTGTAACCGATGTAACAGTTCCATCCATCGGGCTCATAATTTCGTTTTCCATCTTCATGGCTTCCAAAATCATGAGAACGTCGCCCTTCTTGACGGCGCTTCCATTTTCTACGTTAACCTTGAGAATGTTTCCGGGCATCGGAGCCGTGATTGTCTCTCCTGCTCCCGGTGCCGCCGGTGCGGGTGCTGCCTGCTGTGCCGCTGCCGGTGCAGACTGGATTGGTGCCGCAGAGGCTGGTGCGCCACCCGTGATGTCCTCAAGTTCTACTTCATAAGTTGTTCCGTTTACGTTGACTCTGTACTTTTTCATTTCTTTTCCTCGTCCTCATGTGAATTAATTGTTTGCTGTTTATATATTAATCTGTTTATGCCACTTTGCTGTTTTGCTTGTTGCTCTTGCTGACTTACGTTCACGCGCTAAGCAACTTTGCGAATCGAATGGATTCTTACTGCGCTTACATCGGTTCCCATATCGTCCGCAATCGCAGCAGATATAGCAGCAACGAGTCCCATGTCGTTTACGAGATCGCCAATGCCGCCTGCCGCGCTCGGAATACCGTGTCTTGCGCCCGCGCCTGGAATCGTGCTCGCTGCGCCGGCTCCTGCTGCACCTGCTCCCGCGAGGCCCTTTGCCGCGCCTTTGTTACCTAAAATCTTACCCATAATCGTTACGGCGATAATCAGAACGATAAGCCCAAAGAAGACTATTCCGACGCCCATAACGACTACAAACCAATTAGCATATTCCATATCTTGAAGCACCTCCTAATGCTATTACATACAACTATATAATTGTACAGTTTTGAGCGCTCTATCGCAAGCATTTTCGCCGACTGCCGGTAGCGAACATTGGCGCAAGCTTTTTGCCGACTTACGTTGCGACTTTGGTGCAAGTATGATTAAAGCTTGCTACTGGCATTTGGCATCGCCGCGCCCGGTAGTACGATGACGCCACTTGCCCTTTGTTATCATATATGATAATATATCTCTAGGACGCATTATCATATATGATAATTCAATATTCACGATTGCTTGTTTCCGATTGGCGGTGAAGGAGGAAATTATGGCATACGACAAAACAAAGAGAATCTCCGGAAAGGATGAGCTAAAAAGAATCGAAGAAAAGGAGCGCAAAAGCATCAGTGA
>JAGAFN010000030.1 GCA_017612585.1 Bacillota bacterium
GCTTTTTCCAGGCGTCTTGCTTTACCGTTTCCTATCTGCCAAAAGTCCGTAAGCGGCTTGTGGTCCCAGAGCAAGAACTTGTAAGAGTCCTCATCGAGTTCGGCAATTCTGACTCCATCTTGGTCTGCCGGTTGCTTCTTTGCCACAATGTCCATTGCGACTTTAGCCAAATACAGGTTTGTACCGATCCCAACCGTGGCTGTGATTCCTGTGGTTCGGAGCACATCCCGTATCATCGTCATCGCCATAACATGGGCTGCGTTCGTGTTCAGCTTCTCTGCTTCCTTCCGGTATGCGTGGAGATAACACGTACAGTCGATGAAACACTCATCAATAGAGTAAACATGTATATCTTCCGGTGCTATATACCTGAGATAAATCCCGTAAATCTGAGCCGAGATCCGCTCGTATTCTGCCATACGGGGAACTGCGATAATGTAATCGACCTTTGTATGGTTTCTTGCCTCGTATTCTCTGATCTTCTGTTTTGCTTCAAAAAGCCTTGGCCGTCCAGGAACACCCTTTGCCTTGAGTGACGGAGAAACCGCCAAGCAAATTGTTTGGTCAGATCGGGACTCGTCCGCAACCAGCAAATTAGCCTTTAACGGATCGAGTCCCCGGTGTACGCATTCTACGGAAGCGTAATATGATTTCAGGTCGATACAGATATAGGTTCTATCCATACAATTTCATACCACGCCCTTCCGCTGCTATGAGCAAGCCGAGGTTTGCCTTATTAGTTTTCATCTCAGCTCCTCCTCAATTCCAGTTCATGGTGTCCTTCACCATTCGGAGCATAGATGTCAATCACATCATGTCTCCGTCCAACGATTGTGCGGACCATCTCAGCGCCGCATTTTTTGCATTTTACTCTTATCTGGTTTTTCTTATTCTTCAGCCCCGCAACTTCTTCCTTACAGTTCGGGCAATACCAGGAGTAAATCGTCCAATCCTCCAGCATCGCCGTACTCCTTTACCGTTTATTTCTGCGGAAGCGGTACGAGCACTTGAACCTTACCCATCTGAAAGCACGGAACCCTTCTCGTTTTCGCGTACTTCATCTGCTGGGTTACTTCGCCACAGCTTTCGCATTCCATCCATCCATCTGTTTCTTCTAAGTCGAGAGACTTATTGATTGTGCCGCAGATAGGGCACTTTACATCAATCGCGTTCAAACAAAACATCTCCTATCGGTTTAGATAATTTGTTTTAGAGAGCCTTAAGAACGTGACGAGCTACACCTTGAACCTTGAAGCTCTTTACCTTAATGACTGCTCCCGGATATTTTGCTTCATTCTCATATGCGAGAAGGTAGCATTCCTCATCTGCGTCATAGCCAGCATAGCGTTTCAGTGTGTTCTGATTGTCAGGGTCGAGCGCAACGACTATATCCCCTTCCGAAGCAGGGCAATTACGCTCAATCACAAGCAGATCGTCTTCCTCAATACCGGCATCGACCATAGAATCGCCTTTGGCGCGGAGGATATAGAAATCTCCTTTGCCAAACATTGAAACAGGCAGACTGACATACTCTTCCACAAACTCTTGTTCTTCCTCGGGGCAGCCGCACTGAATGGAGCCAACTAACGGGGCGGATACATAGGCTGTCTTCATTTTGGCGCTTTCCGGAGCGGAATTGATTCCTCTGCTGTAATCAAGATATCCTTTCTCGCTCAGGTCCTGCAAATAGCGATGAGTAGTCGATCTGGCCACACCGACGCCTTCAGCTATCTCGCTGATTGTTGGAGCCGTGCGATTCACCTGATAATACTTGGTTACGAACTTCAGGATCGCATTCGAGATTTCTTGGTTCTTGGGTCTCATATCAGCACCTCGTTTCTTTAATGGGATTTCAAATCCCACTATCGTTATTATACTCATGATTTCAGAAATTACAAGAGGGTAACAGAAAATCGTGAAGGAGGTGCGGCCAATCGGCTGCACCTCCTTTTGTTCGGTGTATGTATGAGACTCTCCGCGTCAATAATCACTGAAGCGTTGCGTTTGTCTTCACTGCCATCGAAGCAACCCATAAGATAAACTCCTCCAGCGTCGGCTCAGAGCCTGTATAACGAAATTCTCTCCAGCGTGCTTGAGCAAGAGGGTCTGGATTCCTTCGTGCGCTCTCCATCGCTTCTTGCATATCGGCTCTGACCTGATCTTCTGAAACATGGTTTTCCCTGGCAAGCTGCTTAATAATGTCGCCAGCTCTTTTCAGTTCTCTTTGCGTAAACATTGTATTACCTCCAGCATTACTATTCCTCCAAAAGAAATATGTCTTTCTTTTAGTAATACCATTATATCCGCGGCCTATGTCGAATTATGCCGAACCGCGTCATCCTGAGTAAAAAAATATCCCTACGCCTAAAATGCAGGGCGTAGGGATTGGTTTGGAGTCATTTTTTGCCGGTCTCGTCTATCATAACCTCGACAACGCGCAAGATCCGGCGCTGATCCTCTGGTGGTAAAGCCAATAGCTTTTTTGATACGAGTCCGCTTTCCTGCCCTGTAGTAACGTCAAGCACGTCGGCAAGAAGCAAATTCGCATCGCATTGCAGCGCATTGGCAATGGCGACAAAGGTGTTGAGCTTCGGCGTTTTGAAACCGCACTCAATGTTACTAATATATTTGGTA
>JAGAFN010000031.1 GCA_017612585.1 Bacillota bacterium
AGCTCAAGGCTGAGTTCGTAAACGCTCTCGCTCCCGCACTCGGAGAAGTCGGTAAGAAAGAAATCAGACCGAGTCAGCTCACGGAATACTATGACGACATCACGGAAGCTATGAACAAGCAGCTTTCTCCAAAGTGGAGAAAGGAGAGAGGTCTCGAAATCGTAACGATTGCGCTGAACCCGATTACGCTCACAGAGAGCGATTCAGAGAGACTAAAGGCTGCTCAGAATGCTGCCGTATATGCGGATCCAAATATGGCTGCTGCAAACATCAGCCAGGCTCAGGCCGAGGCAATGAAGGACGCAGCAAAGAACGATGCGGGCGCAGCAATCGGTTTTATGGGCATGGGAATGGCCATGAATGCCGGTGGATCCAATCCTGCGGATCTATTTGAAATCGGTCAGGAGAGAAAGAAAGAACGTCAGGTAAGCTTCTTTACGCCTGAAGAGCCCGTTGAGGAAGCAAAGGCCGTAGCAACGGCAGCTGCGCCGACACATGCAGCATCTACACCGGCTGCATCCACACCGGCAGCACAGGTACCGATTGAATGGATTTGCCCGGACTGCAGCAAGAAGAACGACGGAAACTACTGCACCAACTGCGGAACCAAGAGACCTGAAGTGCCAAGCTGCAAGAACTGCGGTTTCACACCAAAGGACCCGACGGATATTCCGAATTTCTGTCCGCAGTGCGGCACAAAATTCGAGAAATAGACAATCACCAAAGGCGCTTATGTGTTAAAGCGCGAGCCTTCCGCTATCTTTGTATCTTTATGAGGAGTCGTTGCAATTGTACGATGGCAATGAAGAAGCTTTGTGAAGTTGGCTCGAGGGCGTAGCCCTTTCGAGCAACCTTCCAAAGGTTCAAAATTGTCGAGTGAACAATTGCCGACGACGAATAGTAAAAAAGATAGCGGAAGGTTTGCGACGATAACACGTATAAGCGCCTTTTTAGTTTTTGTGTAAGTTGGCTGTTTTTGGGTATAACTCACTTGGAGGACATAAGCATGAAGAAGAAATACAAGATTGACGTGGATTGTGCCAACTGTGCAAACAAGATGGAAGTTGCAGCAAAGAAGACCGAAGGCGTAAAGGATGCCGTCGTTAACTTTATGGCGCTCAAGATGGAAGTCGAGTTTAAAGAGGGCGCCGACCCAAAGGAAGTAATGCTGAGGGTTCTTGAGAACTGCAAGAAGGTCGAGGACGACTGCGAAATCTTTCTTTAGCAATATATAGAGTCGGCGTAACGATGAAGAATGACGTATGCGTCGATTGATATCTCGATGAATAGCAAACAGAAGAAAACTTTAATAAGAATTATAATCACGGCCCTCCTTATGGTGGGACTACATTTTGTTCCTGCGGAGGGCTTTTTGCGTTTTTTGTTATATATGATTCCGTATCTGATTGTGGGATACGATATCATCATCAAGGCATGGAAGGGAATCAAAAATCGCCAGCCGCTTGACGAATGCTTCCTTATGGTTGTTGCGACAATTGGAGCGATTGCGATTGCTCTTCTCGACACAGGTGACTACGTCGAGGCTGTTGCAGTAATGCTTTTCTATCAGATTGGCGAGTGGTTCCAGAGCTATGCAATAGGAAAGAGCAGGAAGAGCATAACGGAGCTCATGGACATAAGACCCGACTATGCGAATATGGAAGTTGATGGTGAACTTACTCGAGTCGATCCCGATGAAGTTGAAGTCGGAAGCATTATAATCTGTCAGCCGGGAGAAAAGGTTCCGATTGACGGAGTGGTTGTTAGCGGAAGTTCGACATTAGATACGAGTGCACTAACCGGCGAGAGTCTCCCGCGAGAGATTCACGAGGGTGAAGAGATAATAAGCGGAACCATCAATATGAGCGGAGTTCTTTCAATCAGGACGACGAAGGAATTCGGAGAGTCAACGGTATCGACGATACTCGACATGGTAGAGAACGCGAGCTCAAGAAAATCCAAGGCAGAAGACTTCATCAGCAAATTTGCTCGCGTATATACACCGGTCGTCGTGGGTTTAGCGCTAGCTCTGGCAATTCTTCCGCCACTTGTTAGACTTCTTGCGCTCGGCGTGAGCCCAGGGTGGGGCACATGGATATATAGAGCGCTCACATTCCTCGTAATTAGTTGTCCGTGTGCGCTTGTCATAAGCATCCCGCTTACTTTCTTTGCCGGAATCGGCGGCGCAAGCAACGCCGGCGTTCTAATCAAAGGTTCCAACTACATCGAATCGCTCGCCAAGACGAATGTATTAGTTTGCGACAAAACCGGGACGCTCACAAAGGGCG
The DNA here is from genome assembly GCA_017612585.1 of Bacillota bacterium. Taxonomy (GTDB): domain Bacteria; phylum Bacillota; class Clostridia; order Peptostreptococcales; family Anaerovoracaceae; genus Eubacterium_B. The sequence continues at coordinate 2,289 of JAGAFN010000031.1, forward strand.
TATTCCAAGTTGTCGGAGTTCACCACGCGTCCATATCTGAAGACAAGATTTTGGAGTATGCTGCACATGCGGAGTGTGCATCTTCGCATCCGATAAGCAAGAGTTTGCAAGCAGCGTATATGGGCGGCGAAGTTATGCCGCATGGTGTATGCGGTGCGGTGATGGATGCTGCAGACGGCATGGAGGCAAGCATAAGCGATGCGGAAGGCACCATGGCGACGCGTGAGATTGACAGAAGCCGAGTAAGCGATATAGAAGAGATAAGTGGAGAGGGAATAAGCGCAGTCATAGATGGCCATAAGGTTCTCGTAGGAAACGACAAGCTTATGACTCATGACGTAATCTCGTTCATTGAATGCCACGACATAGGCACTGTTATTCACGTTGCGGTTGATGGAGAATATGTCGGTCATATTTTGATTTCGGATGTCATCAAAGACACGACGCCTAAAGCAATAGAGGAGATAAAGCGTAGCGGCGTATCGAGAATCGTGATGCTTACGGGCGACGACGATAAGGTCGCGTACAGCGTAGCCAGCACTCTTGGTATAGCAGAGTTCCACAGCGAACTTCTTCCCGGAGACAAGGTTACTATCGTGGAGAAGCTGCTCTCGGAGAATCACAGGGGTGCTCTCGCCTTTGTCGGTGACGGAATTAACGACGCTCCGGTTCTTGCGCGTGCGGATATAGGAATCGCCATGGGTGCCATGGGTTCCGATGCAGCGATAGAGGCCGCAGACGTAGTTTTGATGGATGACGATCCCGTCAAGATTTCAAAAGCCGTTAGAATAGCCAAGAAATGCATGAGAATCGCATACGAAAACATATACTTTGCGATTGGAGTCAAAATCGCATGCCTGGTGCTGGGCGCACTTGGACTTGCCAATATGTGGCTTGCAATCTTTGCCGATGTCGGCGTTATGGTCATAGCGGTCCTAAATGCCATAAGGGCGCTCTTTGTCAAAAATCTTTGATTATTTAACATTTTAGTCCTGAAGTAAGATATAATATCATTAATTGTGTGCTCGCGAGTATTCGAGGTAGCGCAGGTTTTAAATAGCGAGGTCTTATAATGGATGATTTAAAGAACACATTAGACAGCGATCTTCTGTCAAAGGTCGATGACATTCTGACAGGAAAGACAAAGGCTGAGGATGTTCCCGAACTGGTTTTCAGTGAAGAGGTTCCTAAGGATTACGATATTTCTGCGGACCTTCATGCGGAAGAGATTATGGCTGAGAGTATTAGCGCTGCGCAGGCAGCAGAGGGTGGGTTCACACCGGAGATTGATATACAGGATGCCGAATTTAATTACAATGTGCCGCAGGCTCCGGACTTTGGAAACTTTGCGGGAGGCTCGCAGCAGCAGATGCCGCAGGGCTCTCAAACATGGAATGGACAGGAGCAGACCGCTCAGCAGCAGGAGTGGAACGAGCTTAAGGCAAAGCGAGAAGAGAAGAAGGGAAGTGGCAGCGGATTTGCACCGGAGACCAAGGCAAAAATTGGATTCGGCGTAGGTCTTGTTGCAATGATTGCAGCAGTATTTGGAGTTGCACTGGGAATAGTTCCGGTTGCTATAGGAATATATTATGCGATTGGCGGACTCAAGGGTTCAAAGCGTAAACTCTCAATAGCGGGACTCGTGATGTGCTGTATCGGTGCGCTGCTTTGGATTGTTGCGGTATTTGGAGGCGGACTATTCAGCTAACGGATAATTAATCGATGGCAGGAAGATTGATCTTATGTCGATTTGGTTAGGAGAAGATGAATGGGTAGAATAGTTGCCATTTTCGGGGGCAGCCTGGAATCGACCGAAAAACTGAATAGGTATGCGATTAATCTTACGGGCAAGACGAATCCGACTGTGCTCTTTGTTCCGACTGCATCAAAGGACAATGCGGCTTACATCGAAGAGTTTAGAACTGCATTCGAAAAACTTGGCGCCAAAGTGGAAACCGTAGAGCTTGCGCGCAGATATTACTCAAGGGGACAGCTTCAGTCTATCGTCGGCGGATCTGACATGGTCTATGTGGGCGATGGAAATCTGCGCTTTATGATGAAGACGTGGAAGGAACAGTCGCTTGATGAGATTCTCTATCGGGCGTTCAAGAGCGACAGCATAGTGCTTTCGGGACTTGGTGCAGGCGCAACCTGTTGGTTTAAATGCGGATATAGCAACAGCGATTATAACCAAGGGGTTACAGATTGGAACTATATATGGTCAGATGAGCTTCTTGGCATTCATAACGTTGCCGTATGCCCTCACTACAACAAAAATGCCATAAGAGGTTTTGATCAAAGAATTATTGAGAAGGGGATCCCCGGGTTTGCTTTTGAGGATAATTCGGCATTCGTTCAGAATAATGAGGGATCGAGATTTCTCAAGTCACAGGACGATGCGCACGCATATTCAATGCTATTCCTAAATGGGACCGTGACATGCAAGGAAATCAATCTTAAAGATGCCGGGCAGGCGGATGAAGAATAATATGGATTTATACAAAGATTACTTGGGAAATGTAGCATTTATACAGGTGATAAAAAGAGGGACCGCGGATATCCTGGAAGAGGATGACTGCGGGCTCTTTCTTTTCGATACGAGAGGCGAAGTTTATATGCTAAAGACTGACGATGTCGAAAAAGGTCGCAAGTGGTTAATCAAGCACGAGGATAGGGATTACGACATCATGATGATATATAACGATGAGCTTATAGATTTTGCAAAGGAGCGTTACGGGTTCACTGAAGAGGAGCGGTGCTATCAAGGCGTTTGGACCAAGCCGGAAGCGCCTCCTCTAAAAGGGCTCCTTGATTTTCGCGTTGCCACGATGTATGACGTTCCTTTTATCAAAGAGTACTACGAGGATTGGTATGCCACTCATGGCATTCGGATAATAGCAGCGGGAGAACTATTTATAGCTATGCTTCCGGGAAGCGGCGCATCAGGCGAGTCGTGCGGTGCGGGTGCGCATTATGATGGAGGCAACCCGGATGAGGGCGTACCTTCGCAAGAAGTTAAAGTCGGTTTCATCGGCATGCATCCCGAAGGATCGACGGGCCTGCTCTTTGTTCTTCCTGAGTATAGAAAGCGTGGATTCGCGGAGGAGATGGAAGCGTTCATGTGTGCTTTTGCGCTGGAGCAAGGGCTCATCTCTTACGGCCATGTAAAAGTAGAAAATGAAAAGTCGATGAGCCTTCAGAAGAAGGTTGGAGTAGAGTTCTGGGATGGGATGATGTCCTGGGTCTTTAAATAGTAATGTGTTAGTCTAATATACATTCAAAACGCATAATTGCCCAAAAAAATACTAAAAAGTGAATAAAAATGCAAAAAACCTATTGACAAGTATCCCGAAAAGGGATATTTTAGTTAGCAAATGTTTTTAATTTACTTTAGGAGGGTAGTGTGATGAAGAAGGTTATAATCATAGTAATTGCAATAGCTTTATGCCTGGGGCTCCTTTCGGCCTGTGGTTCAAACGGCGGAAGCGCATCTGGATCGGGATCGGCTTCTTCCGGAGGAGAATCCGGTGCATATTCTACCATTAAGGAAGGAACTCTATCGGTAGGTATAGAAATCGGTTATCCGCCAATGGAATACTTTGATGAGGACGGAAAGACACCGATCGGATTCGACGTAGAGATGATGACTGCAATCGCTGAGGATATGGGCCTTAAGTTAGAACTTATAGATACGGCATGGGACGGAATTTTTGCAGGAGTCGATACCGATAAATATGACGTAGTCGTTTCCTGCGTAAGCTGGACAGAAGACAGAAGTCAAAAGATGCTTCTTTCCAAGACATATGTTGCCAATGCTCCCGTATTGGTAGTTCCAAAGGATTCAACCGTTGCGGACATTAAGGACCTTGAAGGCAAGACTGTAGCGGTTCAGATGGAGACAACAGCGGATTATCTGATGCAGGAATATGTTGCGGGTGGTCTTGGAACAGAACTCAAACAGTTTGATAAGGTAATCAATGCCTTTGATGAATTAAAGGCAGGACGTACCGATGCAGTTTGCACAGACTCGGTGGTAGCAGCATTCTATCTTGGTGATGAAGCATCCAATTACAAGACGGTTTGGGAAGCAGACGAGAAAGAGCCTATCTGTATGGCATTCAAGAAGGGTAACGACGCCCTAAAGGCGGCTGTGGAAGCATCCCTTGACAACATCAAAGCCAGCGGCAAGCTTGCAGAAATTGCAAACAAATACTTTGGAACCGAAAGCGTAATCGACGTAGAGTAATAGTGTCGAGTAACGTAAACGGGTATTGGGAAACAGAATTAATTAGAAATCAATTAGAAAAAGAGTATTTATATGGACGGAATATCTAGAATCTTTGTTTGGCTCCCGCAGCTTCTTGCGGGGGCCAAAACCACGATAATAATAACAATACTTTCCGTGAGCATAGGACTGGTGCTCAGTCTCTTTCTGGCTCTTGGAAAGATGTCAAAGAATCCTATCATAAGCGCCCCTTGCAAGGCGTATATTTTCTTTTTTAGGGGAACTCCGCTTCTCATGCAGATTTATTTTATTTATTTTGGTCTTCCCCAGTTTCACCCTGCACTGACAATTAAGAGTGCCTTTGTTGCTGCAATGATAGCGTTTACGTTGAACACCGCAGCATACTTGGCAGAGAATATAAGGGCTGGTCTGGAATCCATAGACATAGGGCAGCATGAAGCGGCCAAAGCACTTGGTATGAGTTATTCTCAGACTATGAAGCTTGTAATAATACCGCAGACAGTTCGTAGGCTTATACCGCCTGTCGGCAATGAGTTCATCATGGTTCTAAAGGATGTGTCGCTGGTCGCCATAATAGGGCTTTCGGATCTCACAAAGGTGACAAGAGCAATTGCTTCATCATCGGCATCGGCATTGGTTTATATACCTGCCATGATAATTTATTTGATAATAACGGCCTTCTTCAGCTTCGCGTTTAACAAAGCCGAGAAGAAGTATGGCTCGTATGAATAATGGAGAGTGAAATGTCATTAATCAGAACAGAAAACTTAAGCAAGAAATATGGAGACCTGGAGGTTCTTTCCGATATCAATCTGTCCGTTGAGCCGGGAGAAGTGGTGGTAATAATCGGAGCATCCGGAGCGGGTAAGTCCACATTTCTAAGATCATTAAACACGTTGGAGCCAATCACCGGAGGGAAGATATTTATCGAGGACGAGCTTTTTGTTTCTGCGGAGAACGGTGAAGTCGTCGAATCCATGGACAATGAAAAACACAAGGCTTTGCTTCTTGAGATGGGTATGGTCTTTCAGAGATTCAATCTCTTCCCGCATAAAACCGCAAAGGAGAACATAATGCTTGCGCCTGTGAACGTAAAGGGCGTTTCTCCGGAGGATGCGGAAAAGAAAGCGTTGGAGCTATTGGAGAAGGTGGGTCTTTTGGACAAAGCTGACGTTTATCCGGGCAAGCTCTCCGGGGGCCAGCAGCAGCGTGTAGCCATAGCGCGAGCACTCGCGATGGAGCCTAAGCTTATGCTTTTTGATGAGCCGACTTCGGCGCTGGATCCTGAGCTTGTTGGAGAAGTACTTGCGGTAATGAAGGATTTGGCCTCGCAGGGAATGACAATGATAGTGGTTTCGCACGAAATGGGATTCGCAAGAGAAGTTGCCGACAGGGTAATATTTATGGCGGACGGAATCATACTTGAAGAGGGAACACCAGAAGAAATATTCTCCAATCCCAAAGAAGAGAAAACGAAGCAATTCCTGAGTAGTGTATTGTAATACTTAGGTAGCCTGCGCGTGTTTTATGTGCGCGGGCTATTTTTATTTTTTGAAAACTGTCTGAGCGTGGTGCATTTCTACTTTTGGAACATTCTGATAATGTGAGGCTTGTTTTTACTTTTGAAACATCACGACAATGGCGATAAGCATTATAGCTATTAGCAGTATGTTAAGAATAAGAGCCGGTATCGAGATTACTAGGAATGCTCCAAGGATTGCACCGATGGATCCGAAGACGGTGGATGCAAAAACCATTTTCCGCTGATAGAGGTTTTGTTTCAGCACTGCGCCGCCGCCTGATATCGGAGAAAGAGAGCCGAGAACGACGACAGCAGTGACGGTTGCAATTGGGGACATTCCTGCGAGGAGAAAGATTGCCGTTCTCGTCGGTTTCATGGGAACGCCCATCATGTTTACGATGCCGGATAGAAAGCAGAGAAATGCTACGACATAGAGTCTGGTGCCGCTAAGCGATGTTGCGGTTCCGACCGCGCCGGAGGATACAATCATTTTGATTATGATAGATACGAGCGAAAGAATAAGGGCAACCTGAAGGATGCGCTTGATTTTTTCTCCATCAAGCTTTCCGAGCAGGAAGCCACCCAAGATGCTCCCGACTACAATCGCAATTCCGCAGATGACCAAAGTCTTGATGTCGCTAACTAGTCCTTTTCTAAGCAGCACTACGCTCATAATTGCGCCGGGTACAATTCCGCAGCCGACCAGTGTTCCGGGGAGTTCTTTATCGGTAACGATATCCATGTGTTTGCCGAGAATCGTATGCATGAGATAGTCCGGAAATCCCACGCTCGCCAAAATAAAGAGCACGACTTCAACCGGTGCGAGGATCTTAAGGTTCCCGGGAGCGGCTTTGACCGCAGCCAAATTCTTATATGAAATTATGAGAATGACGATACCATATGCGATGCCAATAAGAAGGATTGCATAGGCGAGTATCTTTTCAAACATGCTCGTATAGTACCAAAAGATTTGGTGGTTTTCAAGTGAATTCCAATGCTTCTTGGCAGTTTTGAATACAATTTGAATACGCTGGTTGAGTGACGCATCATACCTCCTTTCTTTTTTGGGGAAACCAGTGTATAATGGGTAATGGTTTTTCAACATTTCTCTTTAATTCGGTCCATTAGCTCAGCTGGGAGAGCGTCTGGGTGACAACCAGAAGGTCATTGGTTCAAGTCCAATATGGGCCACCAAAATAAAGGCAGACCAACAGCCGGTCTGCCTTTACTTTATCCCAAAATGAGGGAAGACTATATCCTCAAGGCGATAGTTTTCTTCAGAAAGCATAATGGGTAGAAGCATAGCTCGATGGTGCTTTATAGGTCAGATGTTATTTGATATACTGAGATATGTAATACAAAACTGGATGAGAAACCGTGATATGATTGAGTTTTTAGGATTATGGGAAGAACTTCACAATCCAGCGTTTAACCGTGTGCAATTCGACACGGTTAGAAACAAGGGCAAAAAAGGCAATATGCGAGACCACGCCACGATCAATCAGCTTCTCGTTCACGTTAGGCCGAGATATGATAGTCCTGTGGTGATTAACGGAAACACTTATACTGATGGTGAGTTTGGTCATCATTATGGGTTGGATAAGAGCGAGGCAATATCTGATAAAGATAGAGAAGAAGTGTTTATTCAACTAAAAGAATGGCTGGACGGCTAAAATCAGATTTGTGGAGGTAAAACCATGCCAACAGCAAAGATTGTAGGAGTAATCATAGCATTCATAGTGGCGGGGATACTTGCTTTGCTCAGTTTTAGAAGTTTTAAAGAGAAAGGCTTCCTGCTGAACAACGCTTATTTATACGCAACAGAAGAAGAAAGAAAAACCATGGATAAAAAGCCGTGGTACAGGCAGTCTGCTATAGCTTTTGCGCTCATAAGTATGGCGTTCATCTTCATGGGGGTTCATATGATTACAGAAATGAAAGTTTTCCTAATACTTGAGTTCCTTGCTATCGCAGGAGCGGTAATATATGCAATAGTTTCTTCTATAATGATTAATCGAAGAGAAAAATAATATGGATATTGTAATAAAGAAAATGGAGACAGATGAAGAAAAGCGCGGCAAGGCGTATGTTCACTGGAAGTCTTGGCAATCGACAAACGGGGATTTGTGGGAGTGTTTTTGCAGGAAAAGACAGCGGCAAATCCTCAATTGTGAGGATAGTAGATATGTTTTGTTTTTTAACTAGCAATTGTTTCAGAGAGAATACGTCGAAAAAGTGGGAAATGATTCCTGATAACCATATGATTGAAGAATTGCGTTTGCGTTTTCCGACATCTTGCCGTGCGGTTTTCGTGTGCAGTGATCCATATTGCGAAGACAACGATTATTACCTAAATAATACTAGGGACGCGTTGGAACGAGAAGACTTCAGATTTGAGAGATTCATTGTGCTTGATGCAAGAAATGCAGATCAAGCAGAAGATATTGTAAGAGAATCTAACTTTTTGTTGCTCGCAGGTGGACACGTTCCTACTCAGAATCGATTCTTTGCTGAAATCAAATTGCGCAGACTTTTAAAGGGATATGAGGGTGTGATTATTGGGATTAGTGCGGGAAGCATGAACAGTGCGGATGTAGTATATGCGCATCCCGAATTGGACGGCGAAGCGTTAGACCCAAAGTATAAGCGCTTCTTAAATGGACTGGGACTGACCAAAACAATGATTCTGCCACATTACGATGAGATCAAAGACGAAACGTTGGATGGGTTGCGAGTAATTGAGGACATCGCATTGCCGGACAGCAAAGGCAAAACATTCTACTTGATCTCGGATGGCGCTTATTTGTTTATAGAGAATGGTCGTGAAGAAATGCGCGGCGAGGCATATATGGCTAGAGATGGCATAATTACAAGGGTTTTGTCGACAAAGACAGCAGGAGGGCGATATGGAAACTACTGAGCAAATAACATTCCGACTGGAAGAAAAAGAAGACTATAGAAACGTAGAGAATCTTATCCGAGAGTCGTTCTGGAATGTTTATCGGCCGGGATGCAGCGAGCATTATGTGATACATGTTCTTCGCGACGATCCGGCCTTTGTTGAGGAGTTGGACTTTGTTATGGAAAGGGACGGCGAGCCGATTGGGCAGAACATGTTCATGAAGACGATTATTGAAGCGGACGATGGCAGAACGATTGATGTGCTTACTATGGGACCGATATGTATCACGCCGGAACTCAAGCGACAAGGGTACGGCAAGGCTTTGCTAGATTACTCATTGGAGAAGGCTACGGAAATGGGTTTTGGCGCCGTATTGTTCGAGGGCAATATAGACTTCTACGGAAAGAGCGGATTCAATTATGCCAGAGAGTTTGGTATTAGATATCACGATTTACCTGCGGACGCAGACGATTCGTTTTTCCTTTGCAAAGAACTAATCTCGGGCTATCTTGACGATGTCACCGGAGTATATCAGACACCACAAGGCTATTATGTCAAAGATGAAGACGTCGATGCGTTTGATAAGGATTTTCAGCCAAAGGAAAAACTCAAACTTCCGGGACAGATATTTTAATCGGTGAGCAAAGAGTATACAATATTGGAGTAATGATACAATAATAGAGTCACGATAAATATTGAAGCAATATTATGATACACGATAGGAGTTTTTATGGACGATATCAGATTTAAAGAAGCGCACAAGTGGGTTAAGGACGAGCTTAATCGGTGCACAGATTTCTGGCTCGAACACGGCTGGGACAAGGCGCACGGTGGAGTTTATACTTGCCTGGACAGAGAGGGCAAGATTTATTCTACTGACAAAAGTGTTTGGATGCAGGGGCGCTGCGGATGGACGTATGCGTATCTTTGCACGGTTTACGGCGTGAGGGAGGATTGGCTTGCGTTCAGCAAGAGCTGCATCGATTTTCTCGAGGAGCACTGTGTGAACCGAGAGCAGGGAGGTCGCCTCTATTTCACCGTGACGGAGGACGGAAGACCGCTTCGTCAGAGGCGTTATCTCTATTCGGAGGATTTCTATACTATCGCTAACGCGGAGTACTATGCCAATACTGGCGACAAGGAATACCTTGAGCGCGCGAAACGCACATACGAACTCACATGGAACATCCGCCGAGGACTTATGGCGGATCCCGTCAATATGCCGCCAAAGGTGATTCCTGAAACAAGGAAGAGCCGCGCGTTTGGCGACCTCATGATTTATCTAAATGTCACAAATATTATGAAACGCTGCGATCCGGAAAGCCGCGCTATCTATGACGAGAGGGCGAGGATTTGTGCAGAAGAGATAATCAAATATCATTACAAGCCGGATCTTAAATGCGTTCTTGAGGTAGTTGCGCCTGACGGAACTCCGCAGCTCGAAACCACTGCAGGGCGCGTTGTAAACCCAGGCCACGATATAGAGGGAAGCTGGTTCCTCGCTATGGAAGCAAAGGAAACGGGAGACGACGATCTCTACGAAAAGGCCGAGACGATATTCCATGATGCTCTTGCAAGAGGCTGGGATGATGAGTTCGGGGGACTCTTGTACTTTGTTGACTGCCTCGGAAATCCGCCTGAAGCATACGAGCACGATATGAAACTTTGGTGGCCGCATAACGAGATGCTTATCGCGACGCTTATGTTCTACAGGGACAAGGGGGATGAGTCATATCTCGACTGGTTCTATAAGACATATGAGTACTGTAAGACGTATTTTGCGGATCCTGAGTACGGCGAATGGTTCGGCTATCTCAGAAGGGATGGAAAGCCGACGGAACCGCCTTGCAAGGGCTCAACGTTCAAAGGTCCGTTCCACGTGCCGAGGAGCTTAATCATGGCCGACACCATTATGAATGAAATAGAAGCGAA
>JAGAFN010000032.1 GCA_017612585.1 Bacillota bacterium
ATGATCGCTGCAAGAAGACATATGCTCCAGTGAAGCCTAAGCGACAGCGCGCAGAAAAGTGCCGCGCCCGCGCCCGCAACATACTGTCCGGCAGCGCCGATGTTAAAAAGTCCGGTCTGATAACAGAACTGTATCGAAAGCGCGCACATTAAAAGCGGTGCCGCCTTAACGAGCGTATTTCCGAGATACTTCATCGCGGCCGCTTTCGACGGATATGTGAAGAAATTTTTGAGGATCGTGATTATCGCCTGTGTCGCACCTCTCGGATTTATGAAAAGGAGCGCGATATATCCTATGAGAAGTCCTATCACTATGCAAAGAAGCGCTGCGACAATCGACTGTACGGCAGGTTTTGAAAAGAAACCGCGAAGTGTGATCTTCTCCTTCTGATCGTTCATCATGCACTGATCTCCTTTCTCTTTGCACCGGCCATGTAGAGTCCTAGCTCCTCAGGCGTTGTTTTCTTCGGATCGAACTCGCCGACGATCTCTCCTTCGAACATGACGAGTATCCTGTCGGATACGCTCATGACCTCTTCAAGTTCAAGTGAAACGAGAAGCACCGCGTGTCCCGAATCCCTGTGCTGTATCAGTTCCTTATGCACGAGCTCTATCGCTCCGACATCAAGTCCTCTCGTGGGCTGTACGGCAAGGAGCAGCATCGGGTCCTTGTCTATCTCCCTGGCTATTATCGCCTTCTGCTGGTTTCCTCCGGACATGCTGCGGACGATCGTAGGCGCACCCTGACCGGATCTGATATCGTATTTTTCTATGAGCTTCTCGGCATACTTGTTTATCTCGGCTTTCTTTAAGAATCCCGCCTTTGTCGAAAATTCAGGTTCGAAATACCTTTGCAGAACAAGATTGTACGCAAGTGAATAATCCATAACGAGTCCGTGCTTGTGCCTGTCTTCCGGAATGTGGCTCATGCCCGATGTCGAACGTTCCCTTATCGATGCATGTGTGATATCTTTTCCGGACAGCGTGACGGTTCCCGAAGTACAGTTCTCGATACCGGAAAGCCCGTACACAAGCTCCGTCTGGCCGTTCCCGTCGATACCCGCGATACAGACTATCTCGCCCGCCCTTACGTCGAACGATACATGGTTCACGGCGTTCTTATGATGAAGCCTGCTCGGGACGGTAAGATCCTCAACATGAAGTATCACGTCGCCCGGCTTGCTGTCATCCTTGACCGCCACAAGCTGTACGTCACGCCCGACCATCATGCGGCTCAGCTCATTCTGATCGGTATCCTTTATGTCCACGGTGCCTATGCATTTTCCCCTTCGAAGGACGGTACATCTGTCGGCGACAGCCATTATCTCCGCGAGCTTATGCGATATGAAAAGAATGGACTTGCCTTCCCTTGCAAGATTCTTCATTATCTTCATGAGCTCGTCTATCTCGGCGGGAGTAAGTACCGCGGTAGGCTCGTCAAATATCAGGATCTCGTTATCCCTGTAGAGCATCTTTAGGATGTCGGTCCTCTGCTGCATGCCTACGGTTATATTCTCAACCAAAGCATCCGGATCTATATTTAATCCGTATTCCTTGGAGAGCTTCATTACTTTTTCCTTTGCTTCCTTTTTCTGCAGAAAGCCGTTCTTGGTGGTCTCGACGCCAAGAATGATGTTCTCTAAAACGGTGAATACTTCTACCAACTTAAAATGCTGGTGAACCATACCGATTCCAAGATCGTTTGCATCGTTCGGGTTATTGATTTTTACGGGTTTTCCGTTTTTGAATATCTGACCTTCTTCGGGTTGGTAGAGACCAAAGAGCACACTCATGAGAGTGGATTTTCCGGCACCGTTTTCTCCGAGTAGGGCATGAATCTCTCCGCGCCTAAGCTGGATGTTTATATGGTCGTTTGCTATGATGCCGGGGAAGACCTTTGTTATATCTTTTAATTCGATTATATATTCGCTGTTTGCGACTTTTTTATCCATATTTTTGTCCTTATACAATTATAGGAATGGCAGATTACTCCACCATTCCTATAAGCTAAAGCAATTTACAAATTATTCGAAAATAACCTTAACCTTTTCGAATCCGTTTAGCCAATCGCCGTTGTTTGCATTCTCAGGAACTGTTGCGTCAGGTGTAACTTCGCCCTTGGCAACCTTTGCGAGAAGCTCCTTGTACTGGTCAACTGTGAAGTTCTTCATTGACCATGTATCCTCAGGAAGTCCTGTTGCATTCTCAGCAGCGCCGAGGTTCTGAGCCTTGTCTGCAAGCTCAGCATCCCATTTGCCGTCATAGAACTGTCCAAGAACCTGCTCTACGGAAGCGGAGAGGCCCTTTACAGCACTTGTGATAACCTTGGAGGATTCACCGCTCTGGTCAACGTCAACGCCGATGATTTTTGCGTCTTCATATTCTGCAGCTGCAGAAAGTACGGACTGGAACATTGAGCCACCACAGGAGAATACAACTTCTGTTCCGTCTGCATACCAGCCTGCAATCTGTGTCTGGAGCTCTGTGGAAGCGCTGAATGTTTCGCCATACTTATAGGAGTATTTGATCTCAACATCTACGCCGAGTTCCTTTGCAGCTGCTTCGGCACCCTGAACAAATCCGTAACCGAAACGGTTTACAGCAGGGTTACCACCGCCGCCACCGCCAGTGAAACCGAGCTTGGTGTAGCCTTCTTTAACTGCGGCATAGCCTGCAAGGTATCCGGATTCCTGTTCCTTATAAACGATAGCAGTAATGTTCTGGAATCCCATTGCCCAACCGTCAACGAATACGAACTTTACGTCAGGATATTCCTTAGCAACAGCTTCGAGTGCGGTAGCCTGAAGGAATCCAGGTGTTACGATAACTTCTGCACCGTTCTCGATAGCCTGCTTCATGGCATCGATACGGTCATTATCAGTAGCGTCGGATCCGTTTGCCGGCTGATAATACTTCATGGAGATGCCGTTTGCATCTGCATAAGCCTTGGCGCCTTCATAGGTTCCCTGGTTGAAGCCCTTGTCCATGAGCTGACCAACGTCTGTAACAACAGCAATCTTTGCATCATCTGTTCCCGCCTGACCCTCTTCTTGCTTAGGCTCGTCCTTCTTTGCGCATGCAAACATCGAGAAAGCAAGAGCAAGAATCAGGGCAATAATAATGAGTTTCTTTTTCATATAACTTTGCCTCCTTATAGAATTCATCAGTAACAAATATATTGTATCAAAGGGGGAGAATTTATCAATACGCATTTTGAATATCAAAATATTTACAGTTTTTGTGGCACTAATTTTTTTTTGAGCGTTTTGTCAAATAGTCTTTGACTTGCAGCGGTCTTTGGTATATTATGTTTTAGAAAGTAAATCTTTAACTCGGCACAGAGAGGCCGGCAAGATTGTATATCAAAGGACTCCTCATGTTTTGGGGTGTTTTGTGAGGTTATAATCCTGTCCGGCTTGGGACAGGTTTTTTTATGAGTTTTTCTATGGAAAAGAAGTTTAAATCAGAAATAATGAATGCCCAGGAAGTAGTGAGGGCGCTTAAGAGGATAGCACATCAGATAGCTGAAAAGAACGATGGCGTAGAGAATGTCATTCTAATGGGAATCGCAAACGGCGGTGTCCCCATATCTAATTCACTGGGTGCTTTTTTGAATGCGTTTGAGGGGAGAGAGGTTCCTTGCGGAGTTCTCGATATAAGCGCGCATAGAGACGATAGGAACAGACATAATTTTGTGGAGAAAGAAACGATTGCGACGAGCGTTCCCTGTGATATCGATGGAAAGGATGTCGTGCTCGTCGACGACGTTCTATATACGGGACGGACGGCTAGAGCGGCATTTGATGCGCTTTCGGAGTACGGAAGGGCGGGTACGATACAGCTCGCGGTTCTCGTGGACAGAGGGCATCGTGAGCTTCCTATAAGAGCCGACTATGTAGGAAAGAATGTTCCGACCTCACATAACGAGATAGTCGGAGTCGATCCATGTGAAGAGGGATTCTGCGTGAATATCTATGATGTTATTGGATGATGTATATAAAATTGAATGATGTTATAAAAAAGAAAAGGAGAAGATTATGAGTGAGAAAGAGAAAAATGTGAATGTCAAAGATGCCTATGGTGAAGGCATCTACGACGCAAGGACGCTCGGAACGCCCAAGATGCTTGTGCTTGGACTTCAGCACCTATTCGCGATGTTCGGTGCAACGGTACTCGTTCCGATTATTACAGGGCTTAGCGTATCGACTACGCTTCTATTCGCAGGACTTGCGACGCTGTTCATGCACCTTGTGACAAACGGAAAGGTTCCTGTATTCCTTGGATCGTCCTTTGCCTTCCTCGGCGGATATGCTGCGGTCAAGGCTGCGGGAGTTGCAATGGGATATACCGAAGAGGTTTCGCTTACATACGCATGCATAGGTGTTGCCGTTGCGGGACTCGTTTATCTGATTCTCGCTCTAATCTGCAAGACCGTGGGATCAAAGAAGGTTATGAGCTTTTTCCCGCCGGTAGTAACGGGACCGATAATCATTGCAATAGGACTCATACTTGCGCCGTCTGCTCTAAATAATTGCGCAACCAATTGGCCAATTGCGCTCGTCGCAATCGCAGTCGTAATAATCTGCAATATCTGGGGAAAGGGAATGATTAAAATCGTTCCGATTCTTCTCGGTGTAATCGCATCATATGTACTTGCGGCGATTACGGGAAATGTTGACTTCACAGTAGTCAAAGATGCCGCTTGGATTGGACTTCCTGTGGCTTGGGAGAGGACAGGACTTTCTGCACTTACCGGCGGAAACACAGACGCAGGACTTCTCATAACATCAATCGTAACAATAGTTCCAATCGCATTTGCCACAATGATGGAGCATATTGGCGATATCAGCGCAATAAGCGGAACAGTAGGAAGAAACTTTATAGAGGATCCGGGTCTCCACAGAACTCTTATAGGCGACGGTATCGGAACTGCGATCGCATCGCTCTTTGGTGCACCTGCTAATACGACATACGGCGAAAACACGGGCGTACTTGCACTCACAAAGGTATATGATCCAAGAGTTATAAGATTCGCTGCAATCTATGCCGTAATCCTTTCATTCAGTCCAAAGTTTGCGGGAATAATTGAAGCCATGCCGGCAGCAACAATCGGCGGTGTATCGATTATCTTATACGGAATGATTTCCGCAATAGGAATCAGAAATATGGTTGAGAACAAAACAGACTTCCAACAGTCAAGAAACGTAATAATAGCGGCACTCATAATCGGACTTGCAATCGGAATCAACTTCAGCACAGCGCTTGGCTGCGTTTACGAAGGAAGCACAACTATCGCAGGCGGAATCAGCTTCATGATCGGCTCGATGGATATCAAACTCTCCGGCCTCGCTGTTGCATCAATCGTAGGAATAATCTTGAATGCGGTTCTTCCGGGAAGAGACAAATCATTTGCGGAGAATCCGGACGAGACACTCGCATCTTCGCTCGGAAAGTATTAATCGCAAAGTTGTTAAAACAAATTACTCGGATGGGAATTGGGCTTAATCCTATAGCGATTCTCTGAAGAGGGAAACCGCATCGGCGGTTTTGATAAGAACAAATCTAACACGGTCGCCCGGTCTAAGCTGGGCGACTTTTCTTTTTGATATAGAGGCAAGCCAGAAAGGTTTGGCATATCCGCCAGTTGTCTGGCAATCTGCGTTCATGAGAATAGGTTGTCCGGACGGAGTGACCTGAATTGCACCGGGGCAAAGTCCGTCAGTGATTATGTTTCCGTCTTTTTCTTCTGTAAAGGATAGGGAGGGTCCGTCAAAACGTATTCCCATCCTGTCTGAAGAGGTTGAGACGATGTATTCACTGTTAAGAAAAGTTGATATTCCTGATTCGCTTAAATCGCTGTATTGGGGACCTGTGGTTATGTGGATGGTCACAGGATTCTCGGTTGAGTGTAAAGGCGTATGTGATGGGGTATTTGAATTCACGTTTACGGCGATGGCGTTTAGCTCTATAGTGGAAGATGTGAATAAGGATTCTTTTGTATCCAAAACTTTTTCGGCGGATTCATGTATATTGCTTTCCTGGTCATAGAGGGCGAGTTCATCACCTGTGCCGAGCTTTCGTCCTTCGAGACCTCCGATTCGGTTTTTGATATCGGTTGAACGGCTTCCAAGGACGATAGGCACGTCAATTCCGCCCGCAAAGGCAAAATACGTGCGGATGCCTGTTGACATGGTTATGCTTTCCAAAATGTCTCCGGCCTTTGCTTTTATTGGGTGATGAATGCCTGATACGGCGAATACTGTGTCTTTTAAGAATTCAATTCTCGGCGTAATAAATGTCGATTCGAGGCCTGCTGCGTCAGGATGATTTCCGAGCATTAGATTAAGCTCGGAAAGTGCCTGACAATCCATTGCACCGCAGACGGAAATGCCCTTGTCCATATAGCCGTGGCGCCCCAAGTCCTGGATGGTTGTAAGCGGACCGGGTGAAAGTATGCGAAGTGCAGGATCGACATGCTGCTTCGATTCGTTATCGCATTTGTGATTACTCGGAACGGATTTAATTGAATCGGGCTCGGCTGGAACAAACTTAATAACATCTCCTGCGGAAACGAGGAAAGGATTATCCGAATTTGGATCGTAGAGCTTTGTGTCGGTTCGGCCTATTATCTGCCAACCGCCGGGGGACTCCACAGGATAGATTCCGGTCTGCTTATCAGCGATTCCGACGCTACCCGCGGGAACGGAGAGGCGCGGTGACTCGAGCCTTGGTGTTTCAAGTGCCGGATTAAGCCCACCGAGATATGGAAAACCGGCGAGGAAGCCAATCATATAGACTGGATATTCGGGCTCGGAGTGAAGGCGAATCACTTCGTCAGTGGAAAGGCCTGTATGAGTCGCAACTGTTTCCAAATCAGGCCCGTATTCTCCGCCATAGACAACAGGTATTTCTATAACGCGTTTTTCGAATTCGCGGTTCTCTGAAGAAGGATTTGAAAGAATGATTTCTTCCAGAGAATCCTTGATTGTTTCGCCATTGGTAACAGAAATATCGAAGCATATCAAAATCGCCGCATAGGACGGCACGATATCGAGAATGCCCGGCAGTTTCTCTGAAGTGACTGCGGAGCGTATACATCCGAGGTGGTGCATTACTTCGTTATGAACTTTTTCGGAAATCTCCTGTGGAAACCTGATTGAGACAGCGCTGTCTCCGGCATCGACAAGAGTTATCTTGTATTTATTCATGGATTGTTTACGCATGTTTTGTTTAAGAGTTATCTTACTTATGGCTATTTATTCGTATTGCATTTATTTATGGCTTGGCTGTGCTTTGGTAGGAGGGAGTAGTGACACATCTGCATCATTAAGTGCAGCGCTTATTTTTTTTGCGAATGCGATGGCGTGCTCGCCGTCACCATGAAGGCATAGCGTGTCCGCTTGGATAGGGATGATGCTTCCGTCTATCGCTTCAACCTCTCTCTCTTTGACCATTCTGATTACTCGCGCCACGATTTCTGCTTCGTCTTTTATGAGAGCGCCGTCCATGGTTCTCGGGACGAGAGTTCCGTCAGGCATATAGCCGCGGTCTGAGAATACTTCGTTCGCAAATAGTAGGCCAAGAGCTTCGGTGGCATCTCGGGTCTTGCTCCCGGATAGTCCAAAGATGATAGGGTAGTCGTTATTTTCGCAAGCGTCTGTCACATCTTCGCGATCCTCTGTCGCTGACTTACAAGCATCAATTACGCCTTCGCAGATTGCGAGCGAGATATCGTAGTCATTTGCTGCCATATTGTAGAGGGCACCGTGTGGTTTGACGTGAGAAATCTTTGCGCCCAGAGAATCGCAGATTAATTTAAGCGATGCAACCTGGTCTTTTACAATTTCTCTAATCTCGTCATGGTTAAGGTTCATCTCGGTTCGACCAAAGTTTTCTCTGTCGGGAAACCCGGGATGCGCTCCAATATTACAGCCGAACTCAAGAGCAGATCTGACCGTTCTTTGCATGATTTCTTTGCTTCCGGCGTGATAACCGCAAGCGATGTTAGCGGAAGTGATAAAGGGCAGAATACCTCTGTCGGAACGACCGCCGTCTTTGAGTTCCCCGAGATCGCTGTTAAAATCTATAACGCTATTGTCCACGCTTCCTCCATTTGATTTTGTTGCATTGATTTTGTTACAAAGTGCACCAAGAAAAAAATATGCCTTTTCACAACTTGCTTAGATATAGTGTAGCACAAAGACGAGAGTAATGCCTTTGTTTTATGTGGCTTGTAATTAGCGATACCGAGCGGTATTATATTGGCATGGATAAACAAATGATTATTGAATTAGTCGGATATCTCGGATCGTTCTTGGTTTTGGTGTCGTTCCTCATGACATCAGTATTTAAGCTTAGGATAATCAACACGGTGGGAAGCATAATATTTATGATATATGCGCTCATAATTCATTCTTATCCGACGGCGCTCATGAATTTCTGCTTGGTGCTTATTAATCTTCGCTTTCTTTGGAAGATGAGGCATACGGGGCACGAATACGATTTGGTCGAGGTGTCGGAGGACGATAAATACCTTCAGTACCTGCTCAAAAGGCAGCACGCGGATATTGAGAAATGTTTTCCGGGAATTGGTGTAAGTGCGAACGAAAACGAAAACGAAAATGCAAACGAAAACCAGAACGAAAACCAGAACGAAAACCAGAATGATGTGAATAGGGCATATATTGTGACATGTCAGGGAAACCCTGTAGGAATCACGGTAGGAAATGAAGAGGGGGACGTAATGAATCTCATCCTCGATTATTCCTTCCCGGAGTATAGGGACTTTTCGATTGGAACGTTCCTCATGAATAAGCTAAAAACCATGGGTGTCAGCAAAGTTATTTACAAAGGACCTACCGAGAATCATATGCAGTATCTCAACAAGATGGGGTTCGTGGAAGTCGCAGGTCATTACGAGAAGGTTCTGTAATGCGTTAGGTCGAGATAAATCTAGGCAAATCACGATTTACTCCGATTTGGAGCAAAACCTGTGGCAAACGGGCAAAAAACGCCAAAGACACAAGTAAACGCGAAAAAAAGAGCTTTTGCCACGGGAAATTGAGCTTTTGGGAAGAATAATGCATCAAAAAGAGTTGTTGTTAAATCTAGAAGGTTGCGGAGGGGACGCTCTTTTTTTGAAAAATATAAGAACCTTTGTTTACTTTTTGTTCGCGATATGATATAATCGCAAACAAGAAAGAGAATTGTGCCTTGGGCGCACGGGAATAAACAATACCTGAAAGGAGCAAATATATGTCAAAGGCAAAGGATAAGGCCAGAGCCAGGGAGCAGCGAATCCTCGAGTTTATGCAGTCGGAGGTCAGGAAAAGGGGATATGCGCCGACAGTAAGAGAAATCGGCTCTGCGCTAAATATCAAGTCGACATCGACTGTCCATAAGGACATAGCAAGCTTGGTCGCACAGGGCTATATCAGAAAAGACCCTGCCAAGCCAAGAGCACTCGTTCTAACAGAAAAGGGCGGAGGAAGGCAGGATAGCGGCATAGGAAACGTTTCCTTTGAGAACACGGTAGAAATCCCGGTAATCGGAAATATAGCCGCAGGAACGCCGATTTTGGCTGAACAGAATATAGAGGATACATTCCCGATGCCTTCGCGCTATGTTGAGGGAACCAATTTCATGCTAAAGGTCAGGGGCGAGAGCATGATAAATGCAGGTATTTTTGACGGTGATTTAATTCTCGTTGAGCAGAGAGAAACTGCCAAGAATGGTGATATCGTCGTTGCAATGGTTGACGGATTTGAGAGCGAGGCCACGGTCAAGACATTCTACAAGGAGAATGATTATATTAGACTTCAACCGGAGAATGACAGCATGAGCCCAATTATTGTGAAAGATGCCAAGATTCTCGGTCTCGTCAAGGGCGTATTTAGGTATTACAGCTAGAACTCAGAGCTGAAGAGGGTATAAAACATAGCACGGAAGAGGGCGTACGGAAGGCCTAAAACAAGTGCACATAGGCGCGCACATATCTGGTTGACAGTTCCTACTATAATATGTTATATTAGCACGGTTGATTTACTTCTACTTGGTTTTACGCTGCTCCGGCGGAAACTCGGTAGATGTGTATGGAAATGCCGCGGTGCATGAGAGTTACTTAGCGCACGAAGCGGCGAAAGGAGAAAGGAACAGAAATGATTACCAAGGAAATGAAAGAAGCTATTATCAAGGAGTACGAGACCAAGGCCGGCGACACAGGTTCCCCGGAAGTACAGGTAGCAGTGCTCACAGCAAGAATCAACGACCTGAACGAACACTTAAAGGTTCACAAGAAAGACCATCACTCAAGACGCGGTCTTCTGAAAATGGTAGGTAAGAGAAAGAACCTTCTAAACTATCTCAAGGAGAAGGACATCGAAAGATACAGAACTCTTATCACTCGTTTAGGATTGAGAAAGTAATACTTCAGAATTTTAGCGGGGTCCAAGGCCCCGCTTTTATTAGTTAGCTATTGCCAAAAGAGAAGACGAATAAACAGGAAGGAGTTGTTTATTAAAATGGCAAGATTTACAGATTACAGAACATTCAAGACGGCAATTGGAGGAAGACTTCTCCAGTTGGAAATCGGAAACCTGGCTGAGCAGGCAAACGGACAGTGCATGGTAAGATACGGAGATTCAGTTGTCAACGTAACAGCATGCGCATCCAAAGAAGCAAGAGCGGATGTTGATTTTCTTCCGCTGTCCTGCGAGTACGAAGAGAAAATGTATGCTATGGGTAAAATCCCGGGAGGCTTTATCAAGAGAGAAGGTCGTCCGAGCGAAAAGGCTACACTTTCCTCAAGACTTATGGATAGACCGCTCAGACCGCTTTTCCCAAAGACATATCATCATGACATCGTAGTTGTTGCTACGGTTCTCTCGGTCGACCTCGACTGCGAGACAGACATCATGGCCATGATTGGTTCATCCGTTGCACTCGCAATTTCGGACATTCCGTGGGAAGGACCTACGGGCTCCGTAAGAGTTGGTCGTGTCGACGGGCGCCTTGTAATTAACCCGACACTCGAACAGAGAGAAAAGTCCGACATCAATCTTACGGTTGCGGGAACAAAGGAAGCAATCATGATGGTAGAAGCAGGCGCTCTCGAAGTTCCTGAAGAAGAAATGCTCGACGCTATCCTCTTTGGTCACGAAGAAATCAAGAAGATAGTTGAATTCATAGAAGAAGTTGTTTCCGAAGTTGGAAAAGAAAAGCAGGTCATAGAGGAAAAGGTTCTTCCGGAAGGAATGGAAGAGGCAGTCAAGGCTTACGGCGAGCAGAAGATGATCGATGCTATTCACACTGTTGAGAAGCAGGAGAGACTTGCAAATATGGACGCCGTCGAGAAGGACGTTCAGGAGCATTTTGCAGAAGAATACCCGGATAACCTCGGCGACATCTCCGGCATCATGTACAACATCAAGAAAGAAAACGTTCGCAAGATGATTCTCGACGAAGGAATCCGTCCGGACAACCGTAAGACGGATGAAATCAGACCTATCTGGTGTGAGACCGGCGTTCTTCCGAGAGTACACGGAACGGGACTGTTTAAGCGTGGACAGACCCAGGCACTCAGCTGCTGCACACTCGCTCCTCTAAGCGAAACGCAGACGATTGACGGAATAACCGAGCAGACCGAGAAGAGATATATGCATCACTATAACTTCCCCGGCTACTGCACAGGCGAAGCAAAGGCTCCGAGAAGCGCAAGCCGTCGTGAAATAGGACACGGCGCACTCGCAGAGAGAGCACTTCTTCCGGTTCTTCCGAGCGAAGAAGAATTCCCATATGCAATCAGAGTAGTCTCCGAGATTATGAGTTCCAACGGTTCAAGCTCCATGGCATCAACCTGTGGATCCTGCCTTGCTCTTATGGATGCAGGCGTTCCGATTAAGAGACCTGTCGCCGGTATCGCAATGGGCCTTATCGAGAGAGTAAACGAAGACGGAACGAGCGATATGGTCGTTCTCTCGGATATTCAGGGAATGGAAGACTTCCTCGGAGATATGGACTTTAAGGTAACCGGAACAGAAGTCGGTGTAACCGCACTTCAGATGGATATCAAAGTTCATGGCCTCTCAAGAGAAATCCTTCACCAGGCCCTCACGCAGGCAAAGGAAGGGCGTATGCATATCATGGGTATCATGCTTGAGGAACTTCCTGCACCTAGAGAAGAACTCTCTAAGTACGCTCCGAGAAGCATGAGCATGACGATAGATCCGGACAAGATCAGAATAGTCATCGGTAAGGGCGGAGAGACCATCAACAGAATCATCGCAGAAACCGGTGCCAAGATTGACATAAACGACGACGGACTCGTAACCATCTATAGCGTAGATATGGAAGGCGCAGAAGCTGCCAAGAAGGAAATCGAGATCCTCACAAAGGATGTGGAAGTTGGCGAAGTATATGAAGGTACAGTAACCAGAATCATGAACTTTGGAGCATTCATCGAAATCCTTCCGGGAAAAGAGGGACTCCTCCACATCTCCAAGATGGCCAAGCACAGAGTTGAGAAAGTAGAAGACATCATGAACATCGGCGACACCGTAGAAGTCAAGGTAAGCGAAATCGACAGCCAGAATAGAATCAACCTTCTTAGAACCCAGCTTCCGGAATAGACAGGCGTAACGGCATCGCATCGAATTACGGAACGAGTATTATATGTAAAATAGCGAATGGCCATTGACGTATCTATGTTCACGCGCAAAAGTATTTCGTAGAGAACCCTTTTCAGAGCGGTTCTCTTTTTGTATACGTAGCAAATCCACGCTGTGGACACGGGATGATTTTTCTTGAGTTTTTCGGGGGGGTAGTATAATAAATCAAAGGGAGTATTGACGAACAGTGCTAGGTTAAGACCAACAAGACCGGATGGAGTCAGCGCAATGACAATTGGTACTACTACAATGAAGGTGTCAAGCAAGTTGGCTGGGTTAAAGAAGGTGATCGTTGGTATTATATGGACTCGAACGGCGTAATGCAGACGGGTTGGATTAATTTGGAAGATAATTGGTATTACATGAATAAATCAGGCGCCATGCATGGACATATCAGCATAAAGGAAGCTGGAGAAAGAGTGACGGGCCTGGTGGTACGGAGATGAATCAGGCTACTTTGAAAAAAATAGTACCGTCACTATAGATGGAATAGTTTATTCGTTTGATGCGGACGGATGGATGAAGTAGAACTGTAACGAAAAGCGTAGATTATTAAATAGCAGAATGGCCTCCTATGTTAAAACCAGAAAACATAGGGGGCTATTTAGTACAACGAAAGTGTAGTTGACAGAGAGAAATCTCTGCAACTGCACTTGTTTTATTGCAAAGGAATAGGTAGAGAGCTTTTCAGACATGGCTTGTGATATCAAGAGTACTTTGATAAAATGAAGATGAGTGAGTTCCATGAACAAGCCGCTGAATAAGCCAAAAACCACACGGTGTGGTAAAAATGAATGATCAAAAATTGGTGCCTTGTTCAAAATCATTCTGGCGTGACGGAATTGAGAGAGTTCGTGTGAGGAAACCGGGAATGAGAAGGTTAAAGATGAGAAAGCCGAAGATGAGAAAGCAATATAAGAGGGTTATGGCTTCCGTGCTGCTTATTGCAGTAATGATTTTTGTTATGTCGGTGAGCGCTTTGGCGGAAGACTCTGCGCCGCAAGAAGCATGGAAGGAACGCGATCTCGGATGGCGGTATGAGAACAAAGACGGAACGTATCCTGCGAGTCAATGGAAACAGATAGGCGAAAAGTGGTATCACTTTGACGCGTCCGGATATATGCGACACGGATGGTTCAAAGTAGACAATAAGTGGTATTACTTGGGTTCACCTAACGATGACGAGTCTGGTGCAATGCGACACGGATGGTTCAAGGAAAATGACAAATGGTATTACCTAGGATCACCTGACAATGAAGAGTCCGGCGCGATGCGACACGGATGGTTCAAAGTAGACAATAAATGGTATTACCTGGGTTCACCTGACAATAAGGATTCCGGCGCAATGGCGGTTGGCTGGAGAAAGATTAATGATAAGTGGTATTATTTCTCTCAGTCTGGCGCTATGAAAATTGGTTGGCAGAAGGTCGGAGAAAAGTGGTATTATTTTGCCGAGTCCGGTGCCATGGCAGTAGGCTGGCGTAAGATTGATGATAGGTGGTACTATTTCGCTGAGTCCGGTGCCATGCAGCGCGGTTGGCTCGAAGATAACGAAAAATGGTACTATCTCGGTTGGCCGGACAAACAGGAATCTGGCGCAATGAGAACAGGCCTAGTTAATACTAGCCAGGAAGAATCGGAAACCCCAAAGTATTATTATCTTGATGAAAATGGTGCATGGAAGACTGACAAGAGCTTGGCGTTAAATGTTGACGGCTATGACTATATAGTTAGGCATGGTGAGGGAAAGCTTGTTGAGACAGAGGAAGACCAGACTCTTTTCCGGGCTATTGAAATAGTCAACAGTGTAACAACGGATGATATGACAGATGATGAAAAGCTGCTGGCGTGCTTTGAGCATGTAAAGAGTTATCCAGAGTTTCTTGACCGCATTCCATACTATACGGA
Source organism: Bacillota bacterium (assembly GCA_017612585.1). Classification (GTDB taxonomy): domain Bacteria; phylum Bacillota; class Clostridia; order Peptostreptococcales; family Anaerovoracaceae; genus Eubacterium_B. The sequence goes on from JAGAFN010000032.1 coordinate 14,573, forward strand.
AGTAGACTGGCCGGTATACTATGCAAACAATATCTTTGTCGGAACCGGTTCCGAGCGAACAGGTACAAAGGGCGGAAGCTGTTTTGCCTTTGCTGCGGCATTTGCATATTTGGCCAAAGGTATCGGGTATGATGATGTATACGCATGCAATAGTGGAGGCCACGGCTGGGCTGAGGTTAATGGTCTTATTTACGATCCTGAATGGGATAATAACCACCCGGAATTCAGTTATTATGCTCTGAGCTACGATACCACGACAACTCCAAACTATAAAGCTGCAATCTCAGCAGGTTATGATTATATGCATGTGGCAATATAACTTTGTTTTGCAGTTGGGTGAGCTGCTAAAGATGGCGCGTCAATTAACTTGTTCAAATAGCTAATTAAGGAGGGACAAAATGATTATCGGAAACATTAACGACAAGTCGCAGTATGACTTTATTTCAAAGGATGAGCGTATAAAATGTGCTTTGGATTACATACGTGCAGGCAAATTTGTGAGCGAGGCAGGTGTGAGGGAGCCTATCGGTGAGGGCTGCATCGCTTTTGTAAACAAAATAGAGACTCGCGAATTTACAGGCAAATACGAGGCGCACAAAAAATATCTGGATCTTTTCTATGTCATTAATGGTGTGGAGAAAGTTTGCGTAACCAAGACCGCTGGTGCCGAGATTTGCGAGGAGTATTCCGAGGAGAAGGACATTTTCTTTGTCAATGCCGAAGAGGGCATGACAATAACGCTAAATGAGGGCGATTATATAATCGTGTTCCCTGAGGATGCCCATGCTCCGGCCCTTGGCGATGGATCACTATTGGAAAAGCTAATAATTAAGATTCCTGTGTAGGTTACATATTCTCCTAGCGCTTTTCTGCCAGTGCGGCGCTTTCGCGGTAGGCAGGATAATTCTTGAAAAATGCTATTAGCTCTTGGGCCTGCTTATCAAGCAGGCTCTTTGTTTTAGTATCGGCATCTTCCTTTCGCAGGGCCAGCATGTGGTTCAAAATCCAAATGCATAAGTCTTCTGTTTCTTTGATGCTTTCAAGCCTTTCTTGTCCGCTTCTTATTCCTGCAGCTATCTCGTAGTACAGGAAATTGAGGCAAGGAATCTTGTCCAGATAGTATTCAGCCATAGCTTGCTCTCCCATGCTATGATAGGTCTCGGCCATGATGCGCAGCACGTCAATCCGAAGTTCATCATCGTCTGTGCATGCAAGGATTCTTTCGCCGGTCTCGATAATATCTGTGCTCCGGCTGTTCTCCTTGTTTTGTTCCTGCATAAACTCTATGAGGCATGTCAAAAGCAAATCGTTATTCGGATACTTCTCCAGAGCATCTCTGATAAAAGCCTCGCCCTTGGCAGCGTCACCTTGACAGTGCTTGCCGCATTCCGCAACAAAGGTCGCCACCGTTGCATCAGTTTCGCTTTGACTAAAGTCCAGGAGATTATCTACGGATGTCCCAAAGAAAACCGCCAGTTTGGGCAGCATATCAATATCCGGGCTGGAAACACCGGTTTCCCACTTGCTCACGGCCTGAGAAGAAATCATCAGTATTCTGCCAACTCATCCTGAGTTACACGCTTTTCCTTTCTCAACGATCTAATCTTTGCTCCGATATCCATTCTGATACTCCTATTCTTCGCTCCAAATATATATTCTCATGCCTCTAGTTTTTACTTTCGGAACTGTTGATGTGATTATAAATGAGGTATGGCTGCAAAACAATATGAAACTATTTGGAAATGATACAACTGTTGGTTGGTTTGCTTTTGTATTGTTTCTTTCGCATTATGAAACAGAGCTGGCGAACCTGTGGCAAGAGCGGTTTTTGGCACCTTGCCATGTGGCAGAGCCGCTTTTTTGCCCTTTGCCACAGAAACCAAGGCACGAGCATGTGCAAAACCTGTGGCAAGGGCGGTTTTTGGCACCTTGCCATGTGGCAGAGCCGCTTTTTTGCCCCTTGCCACAAAAACCAGGGCACGAGCAGGTGCAAAACTGTGGCAAGAGCGATTTTTGTAGCGTTTCCACATGGCAGAGTCACTTTTTTGCCCCTTGCCACAGAAATCACTGCACCGACTCCCGCAAAACTTGTGGTTGGAGAGCTGATAACAAGCAAAAAACTTATATCAAAACCACAAAGCGGTGCTTTTATAAGGCGCCGTTTTTTGTTATAATGAAGCATTATTGAAATTTATATGTAAATGAGGAAGTTTTATGTGCGATTGTAAGAATCAAAACAGCGATTTGTCGCTCCTTTCCGGCGTGCTAGAAGAATACGCAGAGGTTGAGGGCAGTCTGATCACCATCCTGCAAAAGGCTCAGGATATCTATGGATACCTCCCGGTGGACGTAATCTATTGCATAGCGGAGGCCACGGGCAATTCTCCCGCAAAGGTGATGGGAGTTGCCACATTCTACACCCAGTTTAGACTACAGCCAATAGGCAAATACCTTATAATGCAGTGCCAGGGAACCGCTTGCCATGTAAACGGCTCGGAAAGAATCTCCGCAGCCATTACGGAGGAACTTGGCATCAAAGACGGAGAGACCACTGAAGACGGACTATTCACTTTGTCCAATGTGGCTTGCCTTGGATGCTGCTCACTCTCCCCGGTCATGATGATAAACGGAGAGACATACGGAAGTCTTACTCCGGAAAAAACCATTAAGATTCTGCGCGATATTAGACTTGCGGAAGGAAAGGAGGAGTAGGCATGAAAAGAATAGTAGTTGGCGAAGGCAGCTGCGGTATTGCGGCAGGCGCCTCTAAAGTTTATGCGGAAATAGAGAAGCTCCTTTCCGGAAGCGACAACGGAAGCGACATAGAGCTTGGAATTACGGGCTGCATAGGAATGTGCTATCTTGAGCCAATCGTGGATATCTACGAAGACGATACCTTGGTACAGAGACTGGTACAGGTTTCGGAAAACGATGCGGAAAACATTGTTGGCGCTGCGATGAGCGGAAACTTTGATGTTGTGGAAGCACTTAAGATCAAGCCCGAGGACGAAGCATTTCTTAATAAGCAAACGAGAATAGCGTTAAGAAACTGCGGAATTGTGGATCCGACCGACATTTCGGATTACGAGAGGCGCGGCGGATACTCCGGCCTCAAAAAAGTCCTTGGCGGTATGTCGCAGGACGATGTCATAGAAGTTATCAAAACATCAGGGCTAGCTGGGCGAGGCGGCGCAGGATTCCCGACATGGTTTAAGTGGAACGCGGCAAAGAATTCAGAAAGCAAAACAAATCGCAAATACCTTATCTGCAACGCAGACGAAGGAGACCCGGGTGCCTTTATGGACCGCGCGGTTATTGAAAGCGATCCTCATAACCTGATAGAAGGCATGATGATAGGTGCCTATGCAATAGGTGCAACAGAGGCCGTTGTTTACGTAAGGGCCGAGTATCCTCTTGCAATCGTTCGCTTGGAAAACGCCATAAAGCAGGCGAGAGAAAAAGGCATGCTCGGTAAGAATATCTGCGGCTCAGATTTTAGCTGCGATATGAGAATCAAGGCCGGTGCAGGCGCCTTTGTTTGCGGAGAAGAGACCGCGCTTATAGAGTCTCTGGAAGGAAAGCGCGGAATGCCGAGGCTCAAACCTCCGTTCCCGGCTCAGGCAGGATATAACCTGGAGCCATCAAATATCAACAACGTGGAGACATTCGCAAATGTCCCGTGGATACTTGCAAACGGCGGAGAAGCCTTTGCGGCAATGGGAACAGAGGACAGCAAGGGCACCAAGGTGTTCGCCGTAACCGGAAAGGTACGTAAGGGCGGCCTTGTGGAAGTACCGATGGGCATGACACTTCGCGATGTTATCTTTGATATAGCGGGCGGCATAAGAGACGACAAACAATGTAAAGCAGTTCAGATGGGAGGACCGTCCGGCGGATGCATCCCTTATGAACTATTTGATACACTCATAGATTACAAAGCCCTCGGAGCAACAGGCGCAATCATGGGATCCGGCGGAATGGTTGTCATGGACGAGAGCACATGCATGGTCGGCATGGCCAAATTCTTCCTTGACTTTACGACAAAGGAATCCTGCGGCAAATGCGTACCGTGCAGGATAGGAACAAAGCGCCTCTATGAGATTCTAACCCGCATCGTAGAAGGTGACGGTAAGGAAGGCGACATCGAGCTTCTGGAAGAACTCTGCAATGCCATAAAGGACGGATCCCTCTGCGGACTTGGGCAAACCGCTCCAAATCCGGTGCTGACAACCATTCGCTATTTCAGAGACGAGTACGAGGCTCACATCAAAGAAAAGAAGTGCCCGGCACACGAATGCGCATCGCTTCTCGAATATAGAATCAGCCCGGATAAATGCGTGGGCTGTACTGCTTGTGCAAGAAAATGTCCTGCAAGTGCGATAGACGGAGACACCAAATCGCCTCATAACATACGCCAGGAGTCCTGCATCAAATGCGGACAGTGCATAGCAACATGCAAGTTTGGCGCAATTTCGGTAGAGTAAAGGAGAGCTGACATGGAAAAGATTAAGATTACAATAGATGGCAAGCTCTGCGAAGGCTTTGCCGGAAATACGGTTCTTGGAATTGCAAGAAACAACGGAATAGATATACCGTCGCTCTGCTATAACGGAAGAGTCAAGGTGTACGGTGCCTGCGGCGTTTGCGTGGTTGAGGCAGAAGGGATGCCAAAGCTTCTTAGGTCTTGCGCGACCGTTGCAACGGACGGCGCCGTTTATCATACGGACACCGAGCGCGTAAAGCAAGCGAGAAAGATTGCATTTGAACTTATTATGTCAGATCACGAGGGCGACTGTCTGCCGCCGTGCATGCTTGATTGTCCTGCAAACACCAATTGCCAGGCATATATCAAGCAGATTGCCTTGGGCGATGCCAAAGAAGCAACTCGCATAGTAAAAGAAACAAATCCGCTTCCCGCAAGCATAGGTCGCGTTTGCCCGCATCCTTGCGAAAAAGCTTGCAGAAGGCAGTATGTTGAGGAACCGCTTTCCATTGCGTTCCTGAAATACTTTGCTGCGGATAAGGATCTTTTCTCCGGTGACAAATACGTTCCGGAGGTTGCCGCATCGACGGGCAAAAAAGTTGGAATTATAGGTGGTGGACCTGCGGGACTTACCGCAGCGTATTTCCTGCGCCTCAAGGGACATGACGTAAGCGTTTACGATATGATGCCTAATATGGGAGGAATGCTCCGCTACGGTATTCCAGAATACCGCCTACCAAAGGACGGCATTCTGCAAAAGGAGATAGATTCCATAGAAGAGCTTGGCGTCAAAATGATAAACAATTATAAGATTGGGCGTGACTCAAGCTTTGAAGACTTCAGAAAGAGCTTCGACGCAACCGTGATTGCTGTCGGCGCATGGACTTCTTCCAAGATAGGATGTCCGGGAGAAGATATTCCGGGCGTTTACGGCGGAATAGATTTCCTCCGAGGAGTAATACTGGACGACGCTCCTGAAATAGGTAAGAACGTTGCAATAGTGGGCGGCGGAAATACCGCAATGGATGCTTGCAGAACCGCAGTCAGACTCGGGGCGGAGAATGTTTACGTAATCTACCGTCGCACCGAGGCAGAGATGCCGGCTGAACAGATAGAGATAGACGAGGCGAGGGAAGAGGGCGTACAGTTTAAGTTCCTCACTAATCCTGCTGAGATAATCGCCGGTGA
>JAGAFN010000033.1 GCA_017612585.1 Bacillota bacterium
CCGACGGCACAATAAATACGATTAACACAGGGCGTATCGCAGCGATAGATAGTTCAGAAGCTGCCGAGATGGTGGTTAATGCAGAGGCTCGAGGGAAAACGACCGGCTACGACGGAAACTATAAATACATCGTCCAAGAGAAGGACGGCGGGAAGACATATATTTTTGTAGACTGCACTCGCGACATTGAGTCGGTGAAGAGTTTTCTAAAGATAAGCCTTCTTGTTTCGCTAGCGGGATTTCTTGCGATAGGCTTTCTTGTGATTTTGCTTTCGCCGAGAATGATTAAACCGATAGCGGAGAGCTACGAAAAACAAAAGGAGTTTATAACAAATGCCGGCCACGAACTCAAGACTCCAATGACGGTGATAGAGTCGTGCACGGAAGTAATAGAGATGCAATCGGGCGAGACCAAGTGGACTTCCGGCATTAGAGAGCAGATCAAGAAACTTGCGAATCTAACAAATAATATGGTTGCACTCGCCAAGATGGATGAGGGTATAGACATGAGCATGCAGGATGTAAACTTATCGGAACTTGTCGAAGAGGCTCTTTATGGATTTGAACTAGAGGCGGAACAGCAGGGTAGAGTCATAGAGAATAACATAGAAGAAGGAATAATCGTAAAGGGGAATCCCACAAATCTAAGTGAGCTCGTCTCGATCCTCGCAGACAATGCGCTTAAATACGGAAGCGAGGATAAGCCGATCAAATTCTCGCTTGAGAAACAGGGTAAGAAAGTCGTCCTGACGCAGGAAAACTATGCCGAAGGATTAACCAAAGGAAGCCAGAATAAATTCTTTGATCGTTTCTATAGGGGCGACACATCTCATAGCAGCGACAAGCCCGGAAGCGGCATAGGGCTATCCATGGCGCAGTCAATCGTGAATGCTCACGGAGGCACAATTTCCGCCGAAAGCCCCGACGGAAAGCGCCTCATAATTACAGCAAAACTCTAAGCCCGCGGCAACAGATATGATTTCCCTCATGAGTCCTCGGGACGGACAATTACAACTTCAATAAAATTGAACCTCTGGAGGGTTGCATCAATGATTCCTCGCTAACGCTCGTCACTGATGCCAACCTCACAGAGGTTCTTCTTTTATTTCGTGTAATTATACCCGTCCCTGCGGAAATATTCGGGAAACATATCTGCTGCCTCGGGCTATAGTTTTGTTGTTTTAAGTACGTTTTAGGTTCGAGGGTTAGGATGTAAGCATCAAAAGGAGCGAAGGCGAGGAAAATGGAAAAGATAATCAACGTTTTTGCGAGACATGAAATTAAATACATACTTAGCGAGGACCAGAGGCGCTGTGTGATGAGGGGCATCAAGGACCATATGATTCCCGACCCGCACGGAATGAGCACTATCCGAAACATCTATTACGACACTCCGGACTATAGGCTCATCAGAAAGTCTTTGGATAAGCCGATCTATAAAGAAAAGATTAGGCTGAGGAGTTACGGAAGGCCAACGGAAGACACTGTCGTCTTCCTGGAACTCAAGAAAAAGTATGACGGCGTCGTTCACAAGAGACGTGTGGAGATTAAAGAGAAGGACGCGGAGAGCTACATGTCGGGAGCTATCGGTCTTTCGGAGCTTGAAGAGAGAATTGCGGTCATCTCAAATCCGCAGATAGCAAGGGAGATAGACTACTTCAAAAATTACTATGGAAATCTAAAGCCGATTGTCTATCTTAGCTATGACAGATGTGCATATTTCTCCGATGAGGACGAGAGCCTGAGGATAACCTTTGATAAGAATATCAAATGGCGAGGGGAGAATGTAAGGCTCACCGAAGAAGTCGGAGGAGAAGATCTTTTGAAAGAAGGCGAAAGCCTGATGGAGATAAAGACGGCGACGGCGCTTCCCGTGTGGCTCACAAAAGTTTTGAGCGAGGCGGGCGCAAGGCCTGCGAGCTTCTCCAAATACGGAAACGCGTACCGTGCGATTATTGACGCGGTTAATGAAAGGAAGGGTAAAGAAAATGACAAATATATTTGCGAGCATATTCTCGAGCGGAACACTGACGATAGGGGGATTTGCAATCAGCCTAGTCGTGGCGCTCATTCTGGGGGCGGTAATAGCGATAGTGTATTCCTACCATACGGAGCACTCAAACGGGTTTCTCATAACAGTGTCGTTGCTTCCGGCGATAGTCGCAGTAATCATTATGATGGTTAACGGAAGCATCGGTGCTTCGGTCGCTGTTGCAGGAACATTTTCGCTGGTGAGATTCCGTTCCGCGGCCGGAACCGCAAGAGAGATATGCGCGGTATTCCTAGCGATGGCTGTAGGACTCGCTTGCGGAATGGGCTATGTGGCATTTGCGGCGGTATTTGCCATAGTACTTGCAATCGTTACAACGGCTTACGACCGCCTCGGCTTCCTCGAAGTGAGAGACGGCGGACTCGAAAAGGTTCTTAAGGTCACGGTGCCCGAGGACTTGGACTACGAGGGAATGTTCGACGATCTCTTCGCAAAATACACAAGCAAGAGCAAGCTTACCAGCATCAAAACGAGTAACCTCGGAAGTCTTAACAAATTACACTACAACGTGACTATGAAGAAGGCAGGAACGGACAAGAGTTTTATAGATGAACTTAGATGCAGAAACGGAAATCTTGAGATAAGTCTTGCGCTTCTCGCAGATTCAGGAGAACTATAAGGAGGATGAAGATGAAAAATAGATTAAGAGCAATCATAGTATTGTTAATCATACTTGCGCTTGTCATTTCCGCCGCGGCCTGCGGAACAAAGGAGAAGACGAGCGGGAATACGACTGTAACGGCGGGCAGTAACAACTCTGGTAATGAGTCAGATAGCGGTGATGCAGGCGCAAGCGGAACTGGCAGTGCGGGAAATGGCACTAACGGAAATAGTTCAAACGGTGGCGGTTCAAGTAGCGACGCAAATGGCACGTCGGATGGCAATTCAAACAGTAGCGATTCAAACAGCAGCAGTTCATCGGGAAACAATACAAACGCAACGGCGGTGTCTTCCGGCATCGTACCCGAAGGCTTCACGGAAAGAGACTTTGATATCGGTTACTCGGATTACGAAACGATTACTCTAAGCGGAAGTGCTGCTAACACAAGCGCCAAGGGTGTAACCGTAAGCGGAAACAAAGTAACGATTACTGCCGCAGGAAACTATCTCTTGACTGGAGAGTTTAACGGACAGATTGTTGTCGATGTCCCCGGACAGGACGACAAGGTTCAACTCATCTTGGACAACGCAACGATAACCAACGATACGAGTGCAGCAATATATGTGCTGAGTGCCGACAAGGTTTTCTTCACGACGACCGCGAACTCGGTGAATACGATTTCCACAACGGGTGAATTCGTTCAGACGGATGAAAACGATGTCGATGGTGCGATTTTCTCAAAGGACGACATAGTGTTTAACGGCACGGGGACTTTGACTGTGACATC
>JAGAFN010000034.1 GCA_017612585.1 Bacillota bacterium
AATTGCAGGAAGCGACGGACGCGTTTCGGAGATGAAACTTCAGATTATGGAACTCGGGGAACCCGACGAAAGCGGCCGTAGAAAGCCTGTTCCGGTAGAAGGAAAGTTCGAGACCATTAAACTCGATTCCGTAATCTCCGCAATTGGTCAGTACGCAAACGTTGAAGGACTCGACGGCGTGGAAATGAACAAGCGCGGAATTGTTGCGGCGGACGAGGCTACGTATAGAACGAATCTTCCTGATGTATTTGCGGTTGGCGACGCAACTAACCGCGGCGCAAGCATTGCAATAGAGGCAATCGGAGAAGGTCAGAGGGCGGCCGCCGTAATAGATTCTTATCTGGCGGGAGCAGAGGTTCCGTATTCTATGCCATTTGTTTCAAAGAAGAATCCGGACGATATGGACTTCTCTGAATGGGAGAAGGCTTCAAGAGCAAAGGTGCCACATAGAGCGGCTGACGAAAGACGCACTGATTTCCAGGAGGTAAACAAAGGCTTTGATCCCGATGACGCGGTTAAAGAGGCTCTTCGCTGCCTTGAATGTGGATGTCACGATTACGGTGAGTGCGATCTGATACGCTTTGCCCAGCAGATAGAAGATTTGAATCCTGATCGCTTGGCAGGTGAAAAGCATAAGTGCTTCAAGGAAGACCGACTTGCCTCCATAGAACGCGACCAAGGAAAGTGCATACTCTGCGGACTCTGCGTACGCGTCTGCGACGAAGAAGTTGGCGCAGGAATACTTGGACTAGTGGACCGCGGATTTGAGACTGTAATTAAGCCGGAGTTTAACGACCTGGCCAGCATAGAAATCTGCCAAACATGCAAAAAATGCGCCGAAGTCTGCCCGACAGGAGCACTTAGAATCAAATAGCGATCGCGACAGAAATCGCCATTGCGACAGAAATCGCATAGCAATAGTAACAGCAATAGCGGGATAGATACTCGCGATATTACCTGGAGGTCATGATGACAAAATTAAAATCCGATATTGAGATTGCACAGGCGTGCAAGATTAAGAGGATTACCGAGATTGCAGAGTATGCAGGAATTGAAGATAAGTATATCGAGCCTTACGGTAACTACAAGGCAAAGATAGATTATACACTTATCAAAGACAGGGCCAAGAGGAAGGACGGAAAACTCATCTTGGTTACTGCGATTACTCCAACTCCTGCAGGAGAGGGTAAGACCACTACCTCTGTCGGTCTCGCTGACGGTCTCAAGAGAATCGGAAAGAATGTGGTCGTCGCGCTCAGGGAACCCTCGCTTGGTCCGGTATTTGGCGTAAAGGGCGGTGCGGCCGGCGGCGGATATGCACAGGTTGTTCCGATGGAGGATATTAACCTTCACTTTACCGGGGATTTCCATGCGATAGGCGATGCAAACAATCTTTTGGCGGCTATGCTCGACAATCATATTCAGCATGGAAATAAACTCGGAATAGATTCCAAGAGAATCACCTGGAAGCGTGCGATTGATATGAACGACAGACAGCTCCGTCAAATTGTTGACGGACTCGGCGGAAAAACACAGGGTGTGCCGAGAGAGGACGGCTTCGATATAATCGCGGCATCAGAAGTCATGGCGATTCTCTGTCTTGCTTCGGACATCAGCGACCTAAAGAAGAGACTCGCTCGTATCATCGTGGGCTATACGTTTGACGGAAAGCCGGTTACTGCACATGACCTTAAGGCAGAGGGCGCGATGGCCGCGCTTTTAAGAGATGCGCTTAAACCAAATCTTGTGCAGACCTTGGAAGGAACTCCCGCGCTTATTCACGGTGGGCCCTTTGCCAATATCGCGCACGGCTGTAACTCTGTGCTTGCGACCAAGATGGCGCTTAAGCTGGGAGATTATGCAGTTACGGAGGCGGGCTTTGCAGCCGACCTCGGAGCGGAGAAATTCATCGATATCAAATGCCGCATGGCCGATCTAAAACCGAGTGCGGTAGTAATAGTGGCCACGGTGCGTGCACTCAAATACCACGGCGGTGTACCTAAGGCTGACCTCGGAAAAGAAAATCTAAAGGCTCTTGAGAAAGGTCTTCCAAATCTCATGAGGCATGTGTCAAACATCAAGAATGTATTCGGACTCCCATGCGTTGTCGCAATCAATGTATTTCCGACAGACACCAAGAAGGAACTCGATTTTATTGCAAAGAAATGCAAGACTGCCGGCATAAAAGTTGCGCTTTCGGAAGTATGGGAAAAGGGCGGAGAAGGCGGAATCGCGCTAGCAGAAGAAGTAGTGAAGCTTTGCGATGGTTCTAGCAGAATTAAGTATTCATATAAGCTGGACGAGCACGTAGAGGATAAGATTAAGGATATCGCCAAGAAGGTATATCACGCCAAGCATTTATTCATGCTTCCGGCGGCAAAGAAGAGAGCGGAAGAAATCGAGAAACTCGGGCTAGGGAATCTTCCGATTTGCATGGCCAAGACCCAGTATTCGTTTTCGGACGATCCGATTTTGCTCGGGGCACCTGATGATTTTACTATTACGGTTTCGGACCTTAAGGTATGCGCCGGTGCGGGATTTATAGTTGCATACACGGGCGACATAATGACTATGCCGGGCCTCCCAAAGGTTCCTTCCGCCGAGAAGATCGACGTGGATGCTAAGGGCAGAATAACGGGGTTATTCTAACTTGATATTTTGATACATGAATAATATGTAGGATGGCACTGCGCGGCCATCCGATTGTTATAGGTGAACAGTTATGAAAAGAATTGCAGCATTTTTTGATATAGACGGAACGATTTACCGCGAAGGATTAATCACTGAAGTATTCAAGAAAATGGTGAATCACGAAATCGTATCTCCGAAGAGGTGGGAAGACGAAGTTGCTCCTGCGTTTCACGCGTGGGACCACAGGCACGGCGATTACGATAATTATCTCTCAAAGATGGTTGGCGTATTCAAAGAGTCAACCGTCGGTATTCCGCATGAGCATATCGACCACATAGCAAGGCTTGTCATTCAGCAAAAGGGAGACAGGGTTTATCAGTTCACAAGAAAAGAAATAGAGCGCCATCAGAAGGAAGGTCATCTAGTAATTGCGATTTCGGGTTCTCCGGATGCTCTCGTAAGAGAAATGGCGGATAAATATCATTTTGATGATTATCGAGGAACAATCTACCACTACGACGACAATGGCATATACACAGGAGAAATCACGCCGATGTGGGACAGCGAATCCAAGAAGAGAGCATTGCTCTCCTTGATAGAAGAATACGATATCGATTTGGAGGAGAGTTACTCATACGGCGACACCAATGGTGATGTGACAATGTTTGAATATACGGGTCACCCATACGCAATCAATCCAACAAGAGAATTGCTCTCAAGCATTCTCCAAGACGAAGAATTAAAGAAACGCATCCGCGTCATAGTCGAACGAAAGGATGTCATATACAATATAGACATTAATCATTTGGATCTGTGGGAACCGATTGGATGATATACGAGGGCGATTAGGTGGATGAATACCTAGTAAAAAAGTACACAATTGTGTACTTTTTTTGTCACTAGAATATTGAGGTATTATTTTGTGACCAAACAGCGAGAACCGGTACTATATAGTATAGGAGGACTTACTATACAGTATAGGAGGCGAGATTATGAAAAAAACAGTTAGTATACTCGTAGCATTGATTATATTGAGTTCTGTGGCTCTTGGCGGTTGTGCAAGCGTAAATAGTCCGGCAAGTTCCAGTGGCTCCGGCGGATTAGCCAACTCCGGCAAGTCTTTGATGGAGGGGATCAAAGTCGATATCGGCATGTCGGAAAGCGAGGCAAGGGATGCCCTGAAAGGAGAAGGGGGCATCTATGTTAATAAATTTGCCCTTGCTCTAATGAAAGAGGCTATGAAGCATGAGGATGGGAACCTTCTTATTTCTCCAATATCGGTGATATATGCAATGGCAATGACGGCAAACGGAGCCGATGGCATGAGTGAATGTGAGCTTGTGGAAGTGCTTTCTGAGGGCATCTTTACAGGAGCGGAAAGGTGTGGGACATCCAGCACGGGCGAAGGAGATATTTGGGATGAAATAAGAGGCGAACTCAATTCATATTTGAGAGCATATCTTAACTCTGTCGCCATTGAGGAGGCTCATGACAGGGAGTACTTTCCCAAAATGTATGAGTACGAAGAAAGCGTACCTGAGCCATCATATTTAAGGATTGCGAACTCAATTTGGTTTAAGGACAATCCAAGTCTAAAGGTCAACAAGGATTTCCTGGAGATCAATGGCCAGTGTTATGATGCGGGAGCATTTGCGAGAGAGTTTAACGAGAAAACCCGTAAAGAAATAAACGCCTGGATAGAGGATAAGACCGAAGGAACAATCAAAGATATGCTCAATGAAATGCCAGATGAAGCGGAGATGTTCCTTGTTAACGCACTCGCTTTCCAAGGCGAGTGGGACGATCCTTTCAACGAATACCAAATAAGTAAGGGCACATTCCATGGTGAGAACGATGACACCGATGGAATAGATTTCATGACAGGCTCAAACTATTATTATATAGATGACGGCAACGCCACCGGTTTCATCAAGCATTACAAAGGCTATAAATATGCTTTTATCGGAATTCTGCCAAATGAAGGTATGGCGGTTGATGAATACATTGATACTTTGGAGGGTGTGAATCTCAACGGGTTGATACTTGGTGCATCAGACGAGGAAGTAATCTATACAATGCCAAAGTTCAAAGAAGAAAGCGCAGTATCTCTTGTCGATGTGTTTAAGGGCTTGGGAGTTGAGAATTCATTTGATCCACGCACTGCTGATTTCTCCCAAATGGCCACTTCGGAGCTAGGCAATATATTTATAGGCGATATTCTTCATAACACGTACATAGACGTCAACGAAAATGGAACCACCGCCGGCGCCGCAACTGTGGTCGAGATGTGTGAGGAGAGTGCGATGGAGGATCCGCCAGAGCCTAAGGAAGTGCTTTTGGACAGACCGTTCATCTATATGCTCGCGGACGTGGAAGAGGGGGTACCGCTATTCATAGGGATTATAAGGGATCTATAATAAAGTCATATAACCAACTGTGCGGTAATGACGCATAGTCTTGAGCGAAGGCGATAGCGGAAAACTATCGCCTTTTGTTTTACTCATACTATTTGGGACGAAAAGGTACTATTTCTCGCCTTCATGCGACTTTTTATGTGGATACATTCTAGTTTTTCTTGCCTTCTGTATATGAGATGATTTACAATATATTTGTAGTTATATTCTAAATTGTGACAATGCGCTCCGCAACGTCACGCAAGATGTAAATTTTAATTCGAAGCTTTAGTATTTGTTTTCTTGAAAGGAGAGTTCTTATGGAAAAAGCGACCAAGAAGCTTTTGTTTACACTTCTTGCATTTTTTGTTGCATTTTCAATAGTCGGTGCGTCGGTTCTGACTTATGTCTATGCGGCGGAGAAAATCACACTATCCACTACAGGAGGCAGTGTTCTAGTTGGAGGAAAGCAGTTAGCGGCGGCAACTGTCAAAGCAGACGGCGTTGTTCTTGAAGGAGATGAACTTGCGAAAGTTGAATGGACTTCGAGCGACACTGAAATTGCAACCGTTGATTCTACAGGTGTTATTACATCTGGATCCAATACGGGAAAAGTTACAATAACTGCGAAATACGAAGGACTGACAGCCACACGTACAGTTACGGTTAAGAATCCGGAGGCGACGATTGACGGTGAGGGATACCTAACGTTTTCTGCGGCAATTAATGCTGTAAAAGGAACAACAGGTAAGATTGTTGTATTGGGCGAAGACTTATCGCTAGCTGGTGTGTTTAACAGATTCACAGTTGAGTCAGGCACCGAGTATACTATCGACCTGAATGGGAAGGCTCTTAGCATGAACGGCGCTTACTTTACGTTAAACGGTGGCGAGCTTACCGTCACCAACGGAACAATAAGCGTTAAAGGAAACATGTCTCAGGAGTTCACCGTTAATTCCGGAACTCTGAATATTACAGAATCTGCGAATATTAATTGCACCGGGTCTGTTTCTCCGATTGCTGTATTCGGATCTGCAATGGTAAACACAGCGGGTAATTTGAGTTCTGAATCATCCTTTGCTATTGCGGGGAACGGCTCATCAGGCAAGGGAGGTTACACGATAAATATCACGGGCGGAGAACTCAAATCAAACTCTGCTCCTGCTATTTATCATCCGAATGACGGAACCGTGAATATTTCCGGAGGAACAATCATAGGAGCAACCGCTGTATATCAAAAATCCGGAGAATTGAATATAACCGGAGGCACTTTCAACGCAAACGGTGCAAAGGCGGACTATATATATAACGGAAACGGAGCCAATTCTACAGGTGATGCCATCGTAATAGACAACTGTGGCTATCCCGGCGGAGCTCCTGTTGCGAATATCAGCGGCGGAACGTTTACATCAGAAAATGCAAATGCTGTTGCAAGCTATGGATATGGCGGCAATGAGCCTATTGAAAAGTTTATTTCCGGAGGAAAATACTCAAACGATGTTGAGCAGGAATATCTTGTAGATGATGTTGACAGCTATCCGCTGCCTGACGGAACATATGTTGTAGGAGAATCTGCAACTCTTACAATGGCAGCGACTAAGAAAGGCGTTGCCGGAAACAGCGGTGATACCATAGGGTCCATAAAGATTGACGCTGCCACGGCTACTGCCGAGCAGAAGGCAGAGATCGTTTGGTCTTCCGACGACGATGGCGTTGTTGAAGTAGCTTCAAATGGCGTTCTTACATACGTTTCCGAAGGAAGTACAACAGTTACAGGTACATACCGCGGATCAAGCGCAAGCTGCGTGATAACTGTTGATCCGGCTGTAGTCGAATATACAGCTGCATCCGGAAAGGTCACGTATCAGAGCAGTATTCCAAGCGCATTCTCAAGCGGAACATACAAGCTGCTTGCAGATGTTACACGTTCAGCAAGAATGACACCCGGAACATTTGGCAACGATGTCGTATTGGATCTTAACGGAAAAACACTCACATCCACAGCAAGTGACTATGCTATTTTGCTTGGCAGGAACGGAACTGAAGCTTCTCCGTATAAGTTCGCAATCATCGATAGCAGCGATGAAAAGGGAGGAAAGCTTGTCGTGAATAGCGGTGCACAGGCTGCTATCCAGGCTCAAGGAAAATACAACGAAATAACAATAGGCGAAGGTGTTACGATTGATGGCGGATGCGTTGCCGTTCTCTCAGAGAACCAGACGGTTAGCATTAACGGTACCGTTAACGGAGGCGGTGACTTTGCCCTTGCAACAAACGGCATCAGCACCAAGAATGCCTCGATAACAATAGGGAGCACTGCGGTTCTAACATCCAATATTCCTGCAGTATATTTGCCCGGAAATGAAGGACTAAACGCTGTTGTAGAGGATGGAGCTGAGATTACGGGATCCACCGGTATAGAGATTCGCGGAGGAAACCTTGAAATCAAGGGTGGAAAGATTACTGCGACAGGGGAATTCTCTGAAGCTGCAAACGGAAACGGTTCAACAATATCCGGTGCTGCAGTTGCAATTTCTCAGCATACGACAGATCTTCCGATTTCTGTAACAATAAGCGGCGGCGAGTTTACAGGTGCCAAGGCTCTTTACGAGAAGGACCTTCAAAATAATGTAACCGAAGATGTAGAAATCAACATTCAAGATGGTAAGTTTACCGGTGCTGTTGAGAGCGAAAATGCCACGGAGTTTATCCATGGCGGCGCATACAAGCCTACTACGGTTGACGAGGCTGTAGAAGAAGGCAAGGTTCTTGTGCTTGATACTGATGGATATTACAGACTAACGGATTTGTATATTGTAAGTTTCGACTCCGACGGTGGTAGCGATGTTGAAGAACAAAAGGTTGCCAAGGATGCTAAGGTAGAAAAGCCGGAAGATCCGACGAAAGAAGGCTACGAATTCGCTGGATGGCAATTGAATGGAGAAGATTATGATTTTGAGAACACTAAGGTTACAGCAGATATTGAGCTAAAAGCCACTTGGAAATATGTGCCTGACTGGGGAGAAGCGACCTATACATGGTCAGATGACAACAGCCAGGTAACGGCAAGCAGAGAAGATAGAAATGTTGAACATAAGTCGGAAACCGAAACTGTTGATGCAACAGCCAAAGTAACAAAGGAAGCGACGCATGCAGCCAAGGGTGAAACTACGTACACGTCAGAGGCATTTACAAATGCGGCGTTCAAGGTTCAGACCAAGACGGTAGAGGATATCCCTGCACTTGGACATGACTGGGGAGAAGCGACCTATACATGGTCAGATGACAACAGCCAGGTAACGGCAACAAGGGTTTGCAAATTAGACGGAACACATGTAGAAACCGAAACTGTTGATGCAACAGCCAAAGTAACAAAGGAAGCGACGCATGCAGCCAAGGGTGAAACTACGTACACGTCAGAGGCATTTACAAATGCGGCGTTCAAGGTTCAGACCAA
>JAGAFN010000035.1 GCA_017612585.1 Bacillota bacterium
ATAACTGGCATCAGATGAGCTATATGGTTCAAGGAGGACTTGACTTAACGCCTGTCATCACGCATAGGTTCCATTATACGGATTTTGAAGAAGGCTTCGCAGCGATGAATAGCGGAAAGTCAGGAAAGGTTGTTCTGGACTGGGGCGATAAGAAGTAGGTGTGCAAAGAGGCGAGCAAGCGAGTATACATACACGTATAGAACAACTGTTAATAAATAAGCGGGAGATAAGAATGAAAAAGAAGATTGCCGATATAATAAAAGAACTTGACGTGATAAGGGAAGCGGGCACATGGAGGGAGGAAAGAATAATAACAACCCCACAGCGATCTGTAATAGATACGACCCAGAAGGAAGGCGTGGTCAATATGTGCGCCAACAATTATCTGGGACTTTCAAACAATGCTGAACTAATAGCTGCGGCCAAGGCGAGTTATGACAGATGGGGGTTTGGTCTATCTTCCGTGAGATTCATCTGCGGCACTCAGGAGATACATAAGGAGCTTGAGAGAAAGATTGCTGACTTTGCGGGGACAGATGACGCAATTCTTTATTCGTCTTGCTTTGATGCGAACGGTGGATTGTTTGAGACGCTAATGGGCGAGAATGATGCGATAATCTCGGACGAGCTCAATCATGCTTCGATTATCGATGGCGTAAGGCTCTCGAGAGCGAAGAGATATAGATACAAGAATAACGACATGGACGACCTAAGGATCCAGCTCGATCAGGCGAAAGCCGACGGCTGCGAAAATATTCTTATCGCGACCGACGGTGTCTTCTCAATGGATGGATATATTGCGAATCTCCAGGGAATCTGCGACATAGCTGATGAATATGACGCTCTCGTTATGGTTGACGACAGCCATGCTGTTGGATTTATGGGCGAATACGGAAGAGGAACCTGTGAATACTGCGGAGTAATCGGACGAGTAGATATAGTAACAGGTACATTCGGTAAAGCTATGGGAGGAGCATCTGGCGGATATACTGCTGCGAGACAGGAAATTGTCGATCTATTACGACAGAGGTCGAGACCGTATCTCTTCTCCAACACTCTCGCTCCGGCAATCTGCGCTGCTACTATAAAGACGATTGATATGCTTAACGAATCGACCGCGCTCAGGGACAATGTGCACGAGAACGCGAACTATTTCAGAAGCGAGATGGAGAAACTGGGATTTGACCTTCTCCCCGGTGAGCATCCTATAGTTCCGGTTATGCTCTACGATCCCAAAACTGCTCACGAGTTTGCAAAGAGAATGTTGGATAAGGGAGTGTATGTTGTTGCTTTCTGCTATCCTGTAGTTCCAAAGGGTAAGGATAGAATAAGAACGCAGATTTCTGCGGGACACAGCAAAGAAGATTTGGATTTTGCGGTTAAATGCTTCCGTGAAGTAAAAGAGGAAATGGGGCTATGAGAGAAGAACTCTCGAGACTAGAAAGACTGATAGGCGGTGCTGCCCTGGAAAAACTCGCTTCTTCCAGGGTGGCTGTTTTTGGAGTTGGTGGAGTCGGAGGGCATGCCTTTGAATCGCTTGTTAGAAGTGGCATAGGGGAGATAGACATTATCGATGGCGACATAGTAGCGGAGAGTAATATCAACAGGCAGATTATTGCAACGCGTGAAACTATAGGAAGAACAAAGGTCGATGTCGCCGAGGAAAGAGCAAAGTCGATTAACCCTGATGTATTAATTCGTAAGTATCCAATTTTTTATCTGCCGGAGAAAAAGGAAGAGTTCGGACTTGAATTTGATAAATTCGGTTATATAGTTGATGCAATAGATACGGTTTCTGCAAAACTTGATATAATAGAAGAAGCGACTAGAAGAGGAATTCCAATTATATCTGCTATGGGATGTGGAAATAGACTCGACCCTAGTAAGCTCGTGGTTACTGATATATTTAAAACCTTTAACGATCCTCTAGCAAAGGTTATGCGAAAGAATCTGAAGGAACGTGGCATTAAGAAGCTTAAGGTTGTCGCATCGACAGAAGTACCGCGAGTTCCGAATAATGCGATGCCTGAAGAGTTGAAGGAAATATGCGAGGTCGCAGCGAGTGAGGATGTGAAAACTCACGGAAAGCCAGAAAGTCGCGCTCCGGGGTCCACGGCCTTTGTTCCGGGGGCCGCGGGCCTCATTATTGCTTCGGTCGTGGTAAGAGAACTGATAGAGAATGCATGATTTGGGTATTTGTTATTACGGAGACTGTTAATTAGATACTTGATAATTAGTGCGAAGAAATTATGGATCAGATGACGATGTTTGAAAATCAGGTTCCACAACCGCTTGCGGCCAGAATGCGTCCGCGGGATTTATCGGAGTATGTGGGACAGGAACATCTATTGGGTGAGGGGAAGGTTCTCCGTCGCTTAATTGAGAATGACCAGATTTCTTCGATGATATTCTGGGGACCTCCCGGAGTGGGAAAGACTACGCTCGCGAGAATTATTGCCGCAACGACCAAGGCTGCCTTCATAGATTTCTCTGCGGTGAACAGCAGTATCAAAGATATCAGAGCGGTAATGCAGCAGGCGGAGAACAACAGAAAATTCGGAGAAAAGACTATTCTCTTTGTAGACGAGATTCATAGATTCAACAAAGCGCAGCAGGACGCATTCCTTCCTTTCGTTGAGAAGGGAAGCATAATTCTTATCGGTGCTACAACGGAGAATCCTTCTTTTGAGGTCAACAGCGCTCTTCTTTCGAGATGCAAGGTATTTGTTCTGCAGGCGCTCGGGGCAGAGGACCTTTTTAAGCTTCTCAAGAAGACAATTACCGATGAACGCGGATTTGGCGGTCAGGATATCGATATAGCTGACGACATCATATATAAGATTTCCGGTTTTGCAAACGGAGACGCCAGGGTTGCGCTCTCTACGCTCGATATGGTTGTACTGAACGGTGATATTGATTCAGATGGCAAGGTTACGGTTACTGATGAGACGCTCGAGCAGTGCATATCCAAGAAGTCTCTTTTGTTCGATAAGAGTGGAGAAGAGCATTATAACCTTATTTCAGCTCTTCATAAGTCGATGAGAAATTCAGATCCGGATGCGGCAATCTATTGGCTTGCAAGGATGCTAGAGGCGGGAGAGGACCCTCTATACGTTGCGAGGCGTGTAGTAAGATTTGCGAGCGAGGACGTTGGACTTGCGGATGCAAGGGCGCTCGATGTTGCGGTTTCCGCCTATCAGGCATGTCATTTCATAGGAATGCCGGAGTGCTCGGTTAATCTCTCGGAGGCTGTCGTATATATGGCGATGGCGCCAAAGTCAAACGCCATGGACGTGGCATATCATCTTGCGAGCCGCGATGCACAGGAAGAACTCGCGGAGCCTGTTCCTCTTCACTTGAGAAATGCTCCGACAAAGCTTATGAAGGAGCTGGACTACGGGAAAGGCTATGTCTATGCGCACGATACGGATGAAAAATTATCCGAGATGGAATGCCTTCCGGAATCAATGCGTGGGAAAGAATACTATTTCCCGGGAACTCAAGGAAACGAGGCAAGATATAAGGAGAAGCTCCAGCAGATAAAAGCATGGAAGGCCGAGAAGAGAAGGGCGAACAGCAAAAATAAAAAGAATGAAAAGATGGGCGCCGATTATAAAAACGGCGAGGATGACGAGTAATGAAGATAATGGTATCAGATGCACTAAAGCAGCATCTGCAGCATAGAAACAAGAGAAATATAGTTGTGGAGGTTGCGACTTCCGATCGCTCCGATTTTGATGTGACGGAAATATTTATTAGATTGTGTGATTATTCACATAGGGATTATTTGAAAGAAAAAAAGGGTTACAGGGAATATCCCATAGAGGGAATTCCAGAAAATCATATGGCTGTTCTGTTTAAGCCATATAGATTGGAACTAGAGGAAGAAATCTATTTTGACCTTGTTAAAAAATGGATATTTAACAAGATTGTTTATTCAGGGATCAAATTATAGGGCAGCGTCACATTCCGTCCCACAATCCTGCTTTTCTTACATATAATATTGTAATTGACTAAAGTGCGAAAATATGTATAATCTATGTATACATTTTGTGCATTCAAGGGGTAACATAGGGAAAGCCAACATATATATTGGGGTAACAGTTTATTAATATGAATAATGCTATATTTTCATAAATATAGCATATTGTTGCTTTACAAGGGTGAATTATGAAATTTGTTCCTATTACAGAGAATTCGGTTGACACCGCGGTTTTGGAAAAAGAGTATAAGTCTGCAAGGCAGATTGGGGCCATCAGGCTTGGTGATACATGCTTTATCTTCAGATCGAGGATGAAAAATTATTATATTCCGTATTCGGATATCAAAAGATGCTTTAGGCGCGTAATGGGCGTTAATCTAAAGATGTGTTGCGGAAAGGGTGAAATGCAGGTAGAAAACCTGGTTATCGGTGATTCCGAAAAGGAACTCGCCGTCATTCAGCTTCCCGGAACTAGAGCTGCACAGGAGCTTATGAACGAGATGAAGTCGAGGGTTCAGGATTGTGATTTCACTGCGCCAAAGAGGGACGAACCTGCTATTGCCGTTCAGGGCGGCGCAGCTTTGGTATAGGAGCCTAAGATGCCTATTTTGATTCCTAAGAGGAAGCCAAAGAGGAAGGTTATCCGGAGAGAAAAGCCGACCGACATCAACGAGGCTTTTGAAAGAGTGATTAGCGCATACAGCGCATATTATGATTTAAATAGGGATGATCCGCTTGAACCATTTGACGCGGAGGCCGTATTTAGAATCCACGATGAGCAGTATATACTGATAAAGAAGGCAAAGGTTTCAGAGGCCGACAGCAATGAGTTCGTTTATTTTGCGAAAACAGGTGAACTATCGGAAGAGCAGTTCCTTGAGTACGAGAATACTGCATGGGAAGATGGTCTTTCCAGGGCGCAGCCAAAGGAGAATCACAGGAATTCCGACGTGACGGTTGTGATTACCGCAGAATCGATTTCTCCGGAGGCCGAGCGCGCAATCAAAAAATCGAAAAAATACAAGAGTTACAAAATGGGCATCCATGGATGGAGCGCTCATAGAGTGGTCGCTTATGATTTCTCAAAGCATACACTTCTCTACAATCGCCGAGGGGAAGAGCTAAAGGAAATCTTCAGCAATATATTTTAAAGGTTTTATTATTTAGTTATCGTTTAGGTAAGAAAAGGAGAAAAAAATGACACCATTATTAATTATCCTTGCTGCCATCGTTCTTCTTGCAATCGGCTATATGACCTATGGTAAATGGCTGAGCAAAGAGTGGGGCGTTGATGCAAATCGTACAACTCCGGCTATCGAACTCGAAGACGGCGTTGACTATGTTGCAGCTCCTCCACAGGTACTGATGGGGCACCACTTCTCATCCATCGCAGGTGCCGGCCCGATCAACGGACCGATCCAGGCTTCTGTATTCGGATGGGTTCCTGTATTTCTCTGGTGCGTAATCGGTGGTATATTCTTCGGCGGCGTTCATGACTACGGTGCACTCTTTGCTTCCGTAAGACATGGCGGAAAATCCATCGGTGAAGTTATAGGCGATAGCATGGGCGATCGCACAAAGAAGCTCTTCACCATATTTGCACTTCTCGTGCTCATTCTGGTAATAGCTTCGTTCGTAAACGTAGTTGCCGGAACATTCTCTACAGCTGCTGATGCAGGTCAGAGCGGAATCGTTTCCAATCCGAATGGAAACCAGACAACAGCTATGATTTCAGCACTCTTCATCTTGCTTGCTATCGTTTACGGTATTCTTACAAACAAGGTTGGCATGAAGACAGGTCCTGCTACAATTATCGGTATTATCGGAATCATCGTTGCTATCATTATCGGTATGAATGTAGGTATTGCAGTTGGAAGAACACCATGGATCATTGTAATCGGTCTTTATATTACAATTGCTTCCTTGATTCCTGTATGGATCATGCTCCAGCCGCGTGACTACCTCTCCAGCTTCCTTCTCTATGCAATGATGGTGGTTGCTGTTGTAGGTATCGTAGTTGCCGCATTCACAGGTACTGCAGAGTTCCAGATTCCTACATTCACAGGGTTCAAGAACGAGAAACTTGGATACATGTTCCCGACACTCTTTATCACGGTTGCTTGCGGTGCTTGCTCCGGATTCCACTCCCTGGTTTCCACAGGTACATCTTCCAAGCAGCTTGACAATGAAACACATGCACAGGCTATAGGCTATGGTTCCATGCTTATCGAATCTGCTCTGGGTGTTATCTCCCTGATCGCAGTAGGTATGGTATTCTCAAAGTACACTGCAGGAGAATTTGGTTCACCGGCAGTTGCATTTGCTTCCGGTATCGCTACAATGTTCGGAGCTGACACATCCAGCGTTTACAAGACAATCTATTCGCTCTTGACACTCGCTGTTTCTGTATTCGCTCTCACATCACTTGATACAGGTACACGTCTCTCACGTTTCATGTTCACGGAGCTCTTCCTGAATGAAGGCGAAGCTTCCTACAAGGATGCAAAGGGCATTCGCGCTCTGCTCGCTCATCCGCTATTCGGTACAGTATTCATGGTTCTCGTTGGATGCATACTCGGCGGACTTTCACTCAGCCAGATTTGGGGTCTCTTCGGTGCTGCTAACCAGCTCCTCGCAGGTCTCGCTCTGATGTCTGTTGCTGCATGGCTCGGAGATATCGGAAGAAACAACAAGATGTTCTTCTTCCCGATGGCATTCATGCTCATTGCTACACTGACAAGCCTTATCATTACAATAATCAACAAGTTCAAAGGTATGGCTGCAGGAACACTTACTGGCCCGATGTGGGGACACTGGTTCCAGCTCGTATTCGCTATCGCTATGGTAGTACTTGCTCTGATTCTTGTTAAGGAAGGTCTTGGCCATTTCTCAAAGCAGAAGAAGGCATAATTACAAAGCATAATGATGTGAATGCAGATTAGTGCATAAGAAAGGCGTCGGCTTAAGCTGGCGCCTTTTGTATTGTCTATCATAATGATTGTGTTAGATGAATCGCTTGTGAAATTTTCTTTTTATGCGAATCCCCATGCGAGCGTAGAAGCATGGTATAATACATGCGAAAGAGAGGTTGTGCTTATGAAGATTACTTGGATTGGACATTCGTGCTTCAAAATAGAAAAGGACGGGTTTACAGTTGTATTTGATCCTTACGAGGATGGATCTGTTCCAGGATTAATTTCTGTTAGAGAAAAGGCGAATATGGTTATCTCAAGTCATGGACACGGCGATCATTCTGCAGCAGAAAATGTTGAAATAATCTATGGGGGAGCCTGCCCATTCATAATAACTTCTGTTGAAAGTTTCCACGATGGTGAGCGGGGTGCGCTAAGAGGAGTGAATAATATTACAATTCTTGATGCCGGTGAAGTTAGGCTTGCTCATTTTGGCGACCAGGGCTGTATGCCGGATGATGAAGCTATTGAGGAACTTATGGATATTGATGTGGCACTAATCCCTGTTGGTGGGTACTATACCGTAGATGGAATAGAGGCTTCGGAGATTGTAAGAAAGGTCAAGGCAAAAACAATCATCCCCATGCATTATAGGGATGAGGAGAGAGGCTTCGGATTTGATGTAATTAGCACAGTTTATGATTTTGTTAATGCGATGGGTAGTGCGGATTTTACCGAGAAATCGGTATATGATACTGCGGAAGAAAAGAGCGGCGCAGTAGTTCTGGTTCCCACATCGGCGAGTTAGTTGGTTAATTGGAGAACTGATCGGAAATTTCCGCAGCGATTTCGGTAGGCAATTTCCCATTGGTACTTATAATCAAATCGGCGACATCGATGTATGCATCATGGCGAGCTTCAAGCATTTTCGAAATTTCGGAGATGCTTTTCTTGTTCTTGAGGAGGGGGCGGCTTTCGTCTTTTTCTATGCGCTTAAGAATCTCTTCGGGTTCTGCTTCAAGCAGAATAACGGTTCCGCTACTTTTTAATATTTCTCTGTTCTTAGATCGAATTGGGAGACCGCCTCCGCATGAAACTATGCACCGATCCTCAACCGATGAAATATCGCCGAGGACATCCGTTTCAGTGTTGCGGAAATCGTCTTCACCATAAACATCAAAAATATCGCCAATACTCATTCCGTATTGGGCGGAAATGAGTTCGTCTGTATCGATAAAGATGAGGCCGGTACCGAGTGCTAGAAGTTTACCCACCGTGCTTTTTCCCGTGCCCATATATCCTATTAGGAAAACATGTCTTTTTGGATTATTGTATATCATAGGTAAATGTCCTTTTTATCAACGTACAAATATGGTAAAATTATAACATGTATTTGGATTTAAAGGGGTAATTCCAAAATGAAAATAACTGCAACAACAAAACTATTGGGTTTATTTGCGGATCCGGCAGAGCATTCAAAGTCGCCTAAGATTTTTAATGCGATTTTTGATAAATATGGAATGGACTATGCCTATCTTGCATTTAGAGTTCCCAAAGGTGAGATTGGCACCGCTGCGGCCGCTATAAGGGTCATAGGAATGAAGGGAGCAAATATCTCTATGCCGCATAAGGAGGCGATTATCCCATATCTTGACGAGATTTCAGACGAGGCGCGTTTCTGCGGCGCGGTAAACACCGTAGTAAACGACAACGGCATGCTTAAGGGCTATAACACGGATATCTACGGTGCTGTAAAGGCCGTGGAAAGTCTGGATGTAAAAATTGACGGATCAAAGGTTGCAATTCTTGGCCTTGGAGGTGCCGGAAAGGCTGTGCTTACCGGAGTGTTGGGCAGGAATCCCCGCGAAATAAGAGTTTTCGTTAGAGGCATAGATGCGCTTAAGGAAGGGAAAGCTAATGAGGCTTTTCGTGCGCCTGAGGCAAAGGCATTTGTGGAAAAGGCGAAAGAGGAGACGGCAGCATCTATCTACCTCTTCGATTTGAAAAAAACAGACGATTTAAGAGATGGGCTTTCGGATATAGATATTCTGATTAACGCTACGGGAGTTGGCATGGGGAAGTATGAAGGAGAATCCCTTATCCCGGACTCATCGTTTCTAAATAACAAACCCGCAGTTCTTGATGTAATCTATGCGCCCGAAAAGACAAGACTTCTCGAACAGGCAGAGGAGGCAGGATGCCGCTTCTCGAACGGATTAAGTATGCTCGCATATCAGGGAGAAATAGCATTCAAGTTGATGCTTGGAAGAGAAATAACTATTAACGATGTACGGGAAGCCATCGATGCATAAAGCCGCATAAGTTAAGAGAAGTTTATGAACAAGAAACGCTCGATACAAAAATTCTTAGTGAAGAGTGATAAGGAGTAGATATGCTTAAGATTAACAATCTAACCAAGGTATACGATGGATTTAGAGCGGTGGATGACCTGACGCTTCATATAGAGCGCGGTCAGATTTACGGTTTCATTGGGCATAACGGAGCCGGAAAAACAACCACGATAAAATGCTGCACGGGAATCCTCGGCTTTGAACAGGGTACTATTGAGATTGACGGAATCGACATAGTTAAGAATCCAATCGAGTGCAAGAAGAAAATGGCATATATCCCTGATAATCCGGATCTCTACGAATTCCTTCCCGGAATCAAATATATCAATTTCATAGCGGATGTATATGGAGTTTCGCAGAGCGAAAGAGAAGAGAGAACCGCCAAATACGGCGATATGTTTGATATCACTAAAGATCTTGCTCAGCCGATCAGCGCTTATTCGCACGGAATGAAACAAAAGCTTGCTCTTGTTGCAGCATTTGTTCATAAGCCGGAGCTAATAATAATGGATGAGCCATTTGTTGGGCTTGATCCTAAGGCGTCATTCCTTCTCAAAGAGGAAATGCGTAGTCACTGCAATAACGGGGGAGCTATATTCTTCTCCACTCACGTGCTTGAGGTCGCAGAAAAACTCTGCGATAGAATTGCAATTATCAAGCAGGGACGTCTTGTTACTTCGGGCACCATGGAAGCAGTCAAAGGTAATACTTCGCTAGAAGACGTATTCCTTGAACTCGAGGGTTAGAGGTGGTCATATGCTTAAGACACTTATCAAACTGAGATTCAGGCAGATGATTTCCGGCCTGACATCTAAGGGGAAGAACAGAAGTCAAAAAGGTCTAGGCGAGGCGGGTATGATTATACTGCTTTTCTTTTCCGCCATATCATTTCTGTTTATCTTTGCGGGAATGGCAGTGGGAATGGCGATTGGATTCACGGCCATCGGGTATAACTGGTTCTATTTTGGAATGATGGCCATCATGATGTTCATGCTCTGCTTCATAGGCACCGTATTTTTGACAAAGCAGCAGATGTTTGAAGCAAAGGATAATCAGACGCTTCTTGCAATGCCTATAAGACCAAGGGATATACTTCTTTCCAGAGTCATTTTCATTGGGCTTACAAATTACGCGCTTGCATTTATGATAGGGATTCCATTTGGAATAGTATATGCAATAGTAGCGGGCTTTAACGTTTTGGGTGCTATATTCTTTGTGCTCGGTCTTGTTTTGATTCCGCTCTTTGCGCTTGCAATATCCATGCTCTTCGGGTGGATTCTCGCTGTCATAAGCGGCAGAATGAAACATAAGAATGCGGTAAACTTGATACTGTCATCCGTATTTATGCTTATATACTTTTATCTTTGCTTCTCTTGGCAGAGCAGGCTTGAAGTGCTTATTGAGAATGGCGCAGAAGCTGCGACGACTATTTCAAAATATCTGCCGCCGATCTATCATTTTGGAAAGGCTGCGGCGGACGGAAGTTTGATGTCGTTCATTGTCTTTGCGGCGATTTGCATTATACCTTTTGCGATTGGCGTCGTTTTGGTTTCGAAGAACTTTGTAAAGATTATCACTACAGAGAGAGGAGCGGCCAAGATAGAGTATAAGGCGGAGGCTATGAAAGCGTCTTCGGCATTCAAGGCTTTTTCCGCTATGGAACTCAAAAGACTTACGTCGTCGCCGTCATACATGCTAAATGCGGGGATGGGACTTCTGTTCATATTCGTGGCGGCATTTTTCTTTGTGCTTAAGCGAGGAGAAATGATGGAGGCATTGAATCTTAACGGATTTAGTGCATTAAGTGAGTATATCGGTCCTGCGGTAACAATTGCATTCGTATTTATGTGTTCGATGAACATCATATCTGCAGGGACAATTTCTTTGGAAGCAAAGACGCTTTGGCAACCCAGGTCACTTCCTGTGGATACAAAAATCGTTCTTCTTGCAAAGCTATATCCGCATATCGTTATAAGCGTTCCCGTTATTATCCTTGCGACAATTATAGTTCAGTTCGCTCTGGATATATCCATTGTGAGCAGAGTGATGCTTGTAATTCTTCCAATTGTTGCTACCGTGCTTTATGCTTTGCTTGGTCTCATAATAAACCTTAACCTTCCCAAGTTTGACTGGATAAACGAGGCACAGGCAATAAAGCAAGGAATGTCGCCGTTTCTTGCAATGATAGTTGGCATGGGGGTTGCGTTAATTTCGATGCTCCTGATAATTATGAATGGAGTTTTCTCTATTATGCCGATGGAGGCGGCGCTCGTGGTATTACTAATAATATACGTATTTGTTATATTTCTGCTTTATAGATGGGTAACAAAGAGGGGAGTCGAGAAATTTGAACGGCTTCAGTCTAACTGATTAGGTATAGTATTATGGACAATGGAATTGACTTTGGAAATGGAAAGAAGAAAAATAATATTTTTGCAAGAATATTTACGAGCAAATTCTTTTGGCTTGTTCTTATTTTTGCGGCGATAATTGTGGCTGTTATGTATTATGCGTCCATGCAGATTGAAAAAGCAAGAAGTACATATGCCGGCCTTCCTGCTGAAGGAGGCTATGCATATTCTGACTTATCCTATGAGTATTTCTATAGAGACGGGTATAATTTCCTTGCCTATGAGGACGACGAATACTATACGAGAAGGGGAATAGATGTTTCGGAGTTCCAAGGAGGGATAGACTGGAAACTTGTTGCTGAGTGCGGAGTTCAATTTGTGATGGTGCGACTCGGATACACGGGAAACAATACGGGGATTATGAATCTGGATGCGTATTTTGAGACAAATGTAAAGGGTGCGCGAGAAGCCGGGCTGGACGTCGGTGTGTATTATTTTTCGCAGGCGAGAAGTGTGGAGGAGGCGATAGCGGAAGCGCAGTTCGTCTGCAAGAATATAAGGAACAAAAAGATTAACATGCCTGTGGCCTTTGATATGGAGCCGCTTACGGGAACGGAAAGCGACAGAATACATGGGCTCACTATGAGGGAGATAACGGAAATATCCGATGCTTTCTGCGATATTGTGGAAAAACACGGATATGAGGCTATGATATATGGAAATCCCACTTGGATATACAAGCGCCTCAATCTGGGCCTGCTTACAGGGCGCAATCTGTGGCTCGCTCATTATACGGATTTTTCGGACTTTCCGTACAGATATTCGTTTTGGCAGTATACTGACAGGGGCACGATTGATGGGATAGAAGGCGCCGTTGATTTGGATATACAGTTCATCAAAAAAGACTAAAAATTCATTGAAAAACCCGTAAAAAAGTGCTTGTATTACATATTGTAGCTGTGATATAATACTCGCGTTGACCGAAAAACCGATATGGTAGAGGTCTACAGCTATATAAGTTAGAAGAGTTAAACCCTATGGTTTTACAATAAACAAGGAGGTGCAAGGATGTCAAGGAAATGTGAAGTCTGCGGCAAGGGCCAGGTTTCCGGAAACAAGGTTTCCCATTCCATGAGACATACAAGACGTAAATGGAATGCCAATATCCAGTCAGTCAAGGTTAATGACAACGGCACGGTAAGAAGAGCCAATGTATGCACTCGTTGCATGAGATCCGGCAAAGTTACCCGCGCTATCTAATTCTGGATAGTACCTCCGCGAAGGCATTGCTTTCGCGGTTTTTTCTATATTCTTAATTGTTTGTTTAATCTATTCTCGAGAGATTTGGTATGGCCCTGGTCAAAGAAACGGATTACGGAAAAATAACGATTTCAAACGAGGTTTTCAAGGAAGTCATAGAGAATGCCTGCTCCGTTCCGGAGTGCAAAGGCAAGATTTGGCTTGCTCCGAAACATGGAATTGAAGCGGAGTACAACGAGGATGGAAAAGTTGAGCTTAAGTTCTCGGCCGTGGTTAAATTTGGCGAACCTATAAACCGTCTCTGTAACGCTGCAGCAGACGATGTGGCGAGAAGAATTAAGCTTAGGAGCGGTCAGATGCCCGCGTCTATTAAGGTCAATGTCGTTGGTGTTAAGTCAAAGGGCATAGCCAAGCGCTCCATGGAGGTAATCCGTGAGTACTGATGTAAATGCTCTTAATCCGACGGACAGGGTTTCTTCCATCAAGGGAATAGGACCTCAAAAAGAAAAGTCTTTTAATGATGCCGGAATTAATACGCTTGAGGACCTCGTATATGTTTTTCCAAGAAGTTATGAAGACAGAAGGACGCTTTCCGATATCTCTGACATGAAGGTCGGCTCGGAGGTTTTGATATCCGGAAAGGTTGTTTCAAAGAGGAGCAATATGTTCAGCCGCAGTGCGCCGCTTTCGCTTCTTGTTCAGGATGACAGCGGAGTCTGCGAGGTTGTTTTTTTTAATGGTAAATTCCTCGATAAACTTTTTGATATAGGGACGTATTATACATTCTTTGGAAAGGCAAGCAAAAATTTTGATCGGAATCAGCTCATACACCCTCAGTTTGCCAAGACGGGATCAAAGGATGATGTTAGAGGAATAGTTCCTGTATATCCGAGCATACCGGGGGTGTCGCAGAAGGAAATAAGGCGAATTGAGACAGAGTTAAAACCACTCTACGAAAGCATAGAGGACTTTATTCCCAAAAGTTTGCAGGAAAACATCAATCTTGCGTCACTTCAGTATTCACTGGAGAACTTACATTTTCCGACAGATGGAAAGAAGGTTCTTTCGGCCAAATACAGAATGGTATTCTCGGAGCTACTTACTCTAGAAACGGGTCTCATGTATATGAGGAAGGGGGAAAGTGCTCTCAAGGAGGCGGTAGCGCTCTCCTGCGAGATGGGCGATAGGTTCGCAAGTGAACTAAGCTTTGAACTTACAGAAGGCCAGAAGCTTGCTTGGGAAGATATAAAGAACGATCTTGAGAGCCGGAAGAAAATGAATAGACTCCTCCAAGGAGATGTCGGGTCCGGAAAGACTGTAATTGCGGAAATGGCTATGATATCCGCTGCAAGCGAAGGGTATCAAAGTGTCATAATGGCACCGACTGAACTTCTTGCCAAACAGCATCTTGAGTCATTCAAGAAGGATTTTGATGGATATGGATATCGTCCGGAGATCCTGATAAGCAATATGGAGAAGAAGGAGAAAAAGAGGGTTGTTGACGATCTTAAGAGCGGAGAAATAAAAATTCTTATTGCGACACATGCCGTGCTCCAGGAAAATGTTATTTTCAAAAATTTAGGGCTAGTGATAACTGATGAGCAGCATAGATTTGGTGTTAACCAGAGAAAGAATCTCTCGTCAAAAGGCGAAGCCGTAAACGTTCTCGTTATGACTGCGACCCCGATTCCGAGAACGCTTGCCGTGATTCTGTATGGAGACCTTGATGTAAGTCAGATAAGAACAATGCCAAAAGGAAGGGTTCCGATAAAGACCGGCATGGTTAATTCGGAGGATCGGGATAGAGTTTACGCCAAGGTGAGAGAGGAGCTCGAAAAAGGACGGCAGGCTTATGTCGTGGCTCCTTTGATAGGGGATTCCGAAAGAATAGATGCAAATTCGGCAGAGAGTTTATATAAAGAACTTGCAAAAGAATTTGGTGAATACAGTGTCGCTCTTGTTCACGGTTCAATGAAGCAGGAGGAGAAGGATGAGCGGATGGAGGCTTTTGCAAAGGGTGACATAAACATCCTCGTTTCAACTGTAGTGATAGAGGTGGGAATAAATGTACCAAACGCAACCGTTATGGTTATTGAGAATGCAGAGAGATTCGGACTTGCGCAGCTCCATCAATTGCGAGGGCGTGTCGGAAGAGGAAGTGATGAATCATTCTGTTTCCTTATAACAGATGCGGAAAACGAAGTTGCGGTTAAGCGCGGAGAAATAATGTGTCAGACTACTGACGGATTTGAAATAGCCGAGGAGGACCTTAAGATCAGAGGACCGGGCGAAATATTCGGCACAAGGCAGCACGGACTTCCGCAGATGATTTTTGCCGATCTTTCGCGTCATGGAGATGTGCTCGAGAAGGCTCTGGAATCCGCAAAGAGACTTATCGAAGATGATCCTGAGCTCAAGGATCCGGATAATGTCGCGCTCAAGCGAAGAGTTAAGTCCATGTTTGGAGAAGAAATAGCGCTTGCGCTGTAAGGGGAATACATATGAGAATTATTTCGGGAGAATACAGAGGTAGAAAACTTGAGACCCCAATTAACAACGACGTGAGACCTACAACCGACAAGGTAAAAGAGGCTATGTTTAGTATTCTCATGCCATATACGGAGGATGCAATATGCCTAGACCTCTTTGCGGGGACCGGAGGACTTGGACTTGAGGCGCTTTCCAGAGGTGCTTCTTACTGTGTGTTCTGCGACAAGGACAGGGCGAGCATTTCACTCATCAAAGAAAACATACGAAGATGTGGAGCAGAAGCAAAATCCAAGGTCATTCAGGGTGACTATATGAAGGCTCTTGAGCGTGCGACCGGGAAGTTCGATATAATAATCATAGATCCGCCATACAACTCTGGAATCTACGAAAAATGCCTTAGTTCCATTGAAAAACTTGATTTATTGAGTGATGAAGGTATAATAATAGTTGAGCATGAAAAGAATGGGGAACTCTCGGATTATTTTGGCAAGTATACCAAGATTAAGGATAGGAGTTACGGAAAGACCATTCTTACCCTTTACGGGGTAGATGCTTTGGAGGAAGAAGAATGAAGAAAGCGCTTTATTCGGGTTCTTTTGATCCTATGACCAACGGACATTTGGATATTATGAGGCGAGCATCGAGGATGTTTGATGAGCTCACCGTAGGTGTAGTTCACAATCCGAATAAGACGCCGCTTTTTTCCGTTGAGGAGAGGGTTGCCATGATTGAAGGCGCAACTTCAGACCTTGGAAACGTAAATGTGGATAGCTTCACAGGCCTTCTTGCTGACTATGTTAACGAAAAGCGTTTTGACGCTGTAGTAAGAGGTCTTAGGGCGACATCGGATTTTGAGTACGAAATACAGATGGCACAGATGAATGCGGAGCTCTTTGACACTGGAATAGAGTCGGTATTCCTGATGACAAGCCCCGAGTATTCGTTTATAAGTTCGAGCATGATTAAGGAAGTGGTTTCGCTTGGCGGACACGTCGAGAACCTGATTCCCGAAATCGTCTTGACTGAGATAAAAAAGAAATTCTCTAAATAGGAGGTCAGTATGACAGTATTAGAGCTTTTGGAAGAACTTGAAGAGATTATCAATACCGCGCCCAAGGTACCGCTTGCCAGCAAGGTAATGGTTGATGCCAACGAGATTCTTGAATTGGCAAAGGATATGCGCCTTTCCCTTCCGGATGACGTTCAGCAGGCCAAGTGGGTAATCGACGAAAAGGAACGCATTCACCAGGATGCAAGAAACGAATACGAGCGCATCATTGTGGAGGCAAAGAAACAGGCCGATACAATGGTTGAGGGCGACGTAATCACGGAGAGAGCAAAGGAAGTTGCCGGCGAGATTTATCGTCGTGCCGACGAGTATTCCAAGAATATGCGTCTTCGCACATATGATTATATGAACGAAGTTCTTTCCACATTCAGAGACAAGATGGATGATATAAACAATCATTACTTCACGTCCATGTATGAGGATATAGACAAGCATTTCTCGGGAATCGCAGGAAAGATTGAAAGCGACCTCGTTGAGATTCAGAGAATGACGGAATCCACACAGGAAGCTCCTCTTCCGGTGCACAATATCGAGGCTCCTGTTAACTCTATAGAAAGAGAACCGGAGGAAGAAGATCTTCTATGAGCCTAGTCGGTATCATTGGGGAATATAATCCTTTTCACCGAGGCCATGAGTATTTAATAAGCTCCGCAAAAGCTATGAGTTCTGCGGACTTATTGGTGTCCGTAATGAGCGGAGATTTTACACAGCGGGGAACACCCGCTGTTTTTGATAAGTGGAAAAGGGCGGAGGCTGCCGTAAAAGGCGGAATAAATCTTGTTTTGGAGCTTCCGCAGATTTATGCCGTAAGTCATGCGGGTGATTTTGCGATGGCCGGTGTTACTATGCTAGATGAAATGGGTTGCGACTATATAGCCTTTGGCTCGGAATGCGGGGATGAGGAGCTGATGTCCGAAATCACATCACTCGTAATTGAGGCAGAGGGGCCAAGAAGGGATATAATAGAGTTCCTAATGCAAGAAGGGATATCATATCCTGAAGCGAGAGAGGCAGCGGTAAGAACGCTAAATCCGGAAATAGATTTAACGCCTCTTTTTTCTTCGAACGATATTTTGGGAATCGAATACCTGAAGGCGATGAGAAAGCTTGATTCGTATATGGTTCCTCTTGTAGTTAAACGCATGGGAGACAACCATCTTGTGTCGGCAACGGCTGCAAGGGAAGAAATAAAAAAGGATCCAAACGAAAAAAAGCGAATTGAGAGAATGGATGAGGCCTACTTTGACATTGTCCGGACTTTGATTCTCGAAAAGAGCGCCGAGGAAATAGAGAACGTTCCTTCTGCGGGTGAAGGTCTTGCCAATAAGCTCAAGCAGGAATTGAGGTATGCTTCTTCTCTTGACGATCTTATAGGACGTGTTAAGTCAAAGCGATATACATATACGAGAATAAGCAGGCTTCTTGCACAGATGGTGCTGGGTATGGATAGAAGTGCGCTGGCAGATTCAAGAGAGGGACTATACTTCAGGGCACTTGCATTTGACGAAATGGGTGCTGAACTTCTAAGGTGCATTCACGATGGTGAATCCGAAATTCCAATAATGGAGAGTCCCGCGAGGATAGAGGGAAGTGAGAACTTCATGTATTCCGTCGATGTTACCGTAAGGGCTTCGGACATCTACAATATAATTCAGGGAACGGATATGTACGGGGGAAGCGACTATGTCAGAAAACCCATATATATGAGGGGAGAATCCTTGATTTAGAACGTTTTTTGTTATATTATTGGTATGCTTATATAATTAGTTTTCATAAGAGTTATGGAGGATAATATGAAAGTATTAGTTATCAACTGCGGCAGTTCATCGCTAAAGTATCAGGTGTTGGACATGACGGATGAATCGGTTCTTGCAAAGGGTCTTGTTGAGAGAATCGGAATGGATGGTTCTGTAATCAATCACACAAAGACAGGTGAGGACAAGGTTGTGAACGAAGTTCCCATGAAGGACCACAAGGATGCAATCGTGCAGGTTCTTGCTGCGATTCAGGATTCTGTTCACGGTGTTGTTTCGGATATGGCTGAAATCGGCGCAGTGGGACACAGAGTTGTTCATGCCGGCGAAAAATATGCTGAGTCCGTTCTTATCGATGACACGGTAATCAAGGCTCTCGAAGAGTGCGTAGAGATTGCGCCTCTTCACAATCCGCCAAACCTACTGGGTATTGCGGCTTGCAGAGAGCTCATGCCTGAAACTCCGATGGTTGCTGTATTTGATACTGCTTTCCATCAGACTATGCCGCCAGAATCATATATATATGCTATTCCTTATGAGTACTATGAAAGATACAGAATCAGAAGGTACGGATTCCACGGAACATCGCATAAATATGTTGCGGAAAGAGCTGCGGCTATGCTTGGAAAGAGCCTTTCGGATCTTAAGCTTATCACATGCCACCTCGGAAACGGCGCTTCCGTAACAGCTGTTAAGTACGGCAAGGTTGTTGACACATCCATGGGATTTACCCCGCTAGAAGGACTCGTAATGGGAACCCGTTCAGGAGATATCGACCCTGCAATAATTACATTCATTCGTGAGAAAGAAAACCTTGCGCCAGGCGAAGAGAACAATATCCTGAACAAGAAGTCCGGCGTCCTCGGTGTTTCCGGAGTTTCCAGCGACTTCAGAGATCTAGAAGCTGCTGTAGAAGAAGGAAATGAGAGGGCTGCTCTTGCGCTCAGAATGTTCGCACACAGAGTAAAGCATTATATCGGTGCTTATATCGCTGAGATGAATGGCGTTGACGCGATTATCTTCACTGATGGTGTAGGAGAGAACGATATCTCGATGAGAGATATTATCTGTGCTGATATGGAGAGCTTGGGTATCGACATTGATCCGATCAAGAACAAGGTAAGAGGTCAGGAAACAATAATCAACACTGACGATTCCAAGGTTGCGATTCTTCTGATTCCGACAAACGAGGAACTCATGATAGCAAGGGATACCTTCAATATCACAACCAAATAGCTTGAAAAAGGCACAAAAAACGTCTCAAAAGTCGTGATTTTGCCTGTTGACAGGCTGCGGTTTAGCGATTATACTTTAGAAGTTGTCGCTATATACGCGGATTTTACCGCGTTGACATAATTTCGTAATGAGGAGGTGTAGAAATGGCAGTTCCAAAAAGGAAAACATCAAAGGCTAAAACAAGCAGTAGAAAGAGCGCAAATATGAAGAAGGCTCTTCCGGGACTTTCTATTTGTCCGCAGTGCCATCAGCCTAAGCTTCCGCATAGGGTTTGCCCGAATTGCAATTACTACGACGGCAAGGAAGTCGTAGCGACAGAAGCATAAGTAAACCCGGTTTACGAAGAATTAAGCGGTTCCCGAACGGGAGCCGCCATTTTATGCATTTTTTGTTGAAATTTTAATGTTTTGGTGATAAAATATAGTATCTATGGCATAAAATTATACTTATATTTATGTCAAGGGAAATATCAAAAGAAAGTGAAAAGAAAGAAGGAAGACATTATGAGAGAACTAGAGAGAAAACTAAGAGTCGGAATTCTTGGCGGAACGGGTATGGTTGGACAGAGATTTGTAGTCCTGCTTGAAAATCATCCGTGGTTTCAGGTGACAACCATTGCCGCAAGCTCAAGAAGCGCTGGCAAACGTTACGAGGATGCTGTATCAGACAGATGGAAGCTGGAGGGGGAACCAATTCCCGAAAGCGTAAAGAATATTATCGTAAAGGATGTCGCGGATATAGATGCGGTTTCTGCGGAAGTAGATTTCCTCTTTAGTTGCGTGGAGATGAGCAAGGACGAGATTAAGGAAATCGAAGAGGCTTACGCCAAGACGGAGACACCTGTTGTTTCAAACAACAGTGCGCATAGATGGACGCCGGACGTTCCTATGGTAGTTCCGGAAATAAACGTAGAGCATTTTGAAGTAATAGAGAGCCAGAAGAAGAGGCTTGGTACAAAGCGCGGTTTCATAGCCGTAAAGCCAAACTGCTCGATTCAGTGCTACGTGCCGGCGCTTGCCGCATGGCAGGAATTTGAACCTTATGAACTCGCCGTTTCTACATATCAGGCGATTTCCGGAGCGGGAAAGAATTTCAAGGATTGGCCTGAGATGGTCGGAAATATTATCCCGTACATCGGTGGCGAAGAAGAAAAGAGTGAGGACGAACCGCTTAAGATCCTCGGTAAAGTAGAGGATGGCGTAATCAGGAATGCCGACAGTATCAGGATTACGGCTCAGTGCATAAGAGTGCCGGTCCTCTATGGACATACGGCTGCGGGCTTTGTCAAATTTAAAAAGAAGCCCACAAAAGAACAGCTCATTGATAAGCTTAAGAGCTTCAAGGGTTTTCCGCAGGAGCATGATCTTCCGAGTGCACCAAAGCCTTTCATACAGTACTGCGAAGAAGATAACAGACCTCAGGTTCTTCATGATGTATATTATGAGAAGGGCTATGGAGTTTCGGTAGGACGCGTGAGAGAGGATAGTGTTTTTGATTTCAAATTCATCGGGCTTTCGCACAATACGGTAAGAGGAGCCGCGGGGGGCGGTGTACTGAGTGCGGAGACCTTGGTCGAATTAGGATATATAACATCAAAGGAATAGTTATCGATTGATAACGAAAAGGGGTAAAAATTGGCTACACAGAATAAGAAGAAGGGCACCACAACAAGAAGTGGGAATGCCAAGAGTAAAGCATCGGGAAGCGGAACAAGAAGTGCCACAAGGTCAACAAAGTCCGCTCTCGAAAAAGAAACTGCCAAGACTACGGAAGAGATTAAAGAAAAGCGCATGAGAGACCGCGGTGTTATTGACAACATCTGGGGAATCATATTTATTGTGCTCGGTATATTTCTCTTTGCCGCGGTCAAATTCAATGCGGCAGGTCAGCTTGGAAACGTAATAGGAGATTTTCTTAAGGGTACACTCGGCCTAATAGGTCTTGTGCTACCTTTTTATTTGATTCTATTCGGAGTGCTTTTGCTGCTCGGCAAGACGGTGAGTATATCCGGGCTCTCGGTCATACTTGCGACCGTGATGCTCATCATGATATGCGTAATAAACTCCGGAAGATTCATATCTCCCGACAATCTATATTTTAGCCTGAAGGACTTCTATGCACAGGGCATTGAACTAAAGGGCGGTGGACTCTTTGGCATGCTTATTGCCATGGCTTTGGTTAAATATACGGGTAAAGTCGGACTATACAGTATTGCTGCGGCAGTAATTCTTATCTGCCTTATCCTTATAATCAATACACCGATTTCGCGAGGGATAGAAGCTCTCAAAGTAAAAGGTAAAGAGAGAGCCGAAAAGCGTGAAGAGAAGAGAGAAGCCAAGAGGATTAAGGAAGAAGAGGAACTAGCGAAGAAGGAACAGCAGCTAGAGATGAATCTTGCCGCCGCAGGATACCAAGAACGGACATCTGCGAGCGATGCGAGAGCAAATCTTTCTTTCCTGAAGAAAAAGGAAGAAACTCCTCAATCAAGAACACAAGCCATCATAAATATCATGAATGATGATGACAGTTTTGAAAAGACGGCGGAAGGCGATCCGGTCGATTTGATCCCAGAGCATCAGAGCAGAAGCTTTGGTCTTGAAGACCAGAGAGTAACGCCAAAGGGATATGGCCTCGGTTATGAAAGCGACCTCGATCTTCCGCATGGTGACACAGGCATTTCTTCTACTGCAAAGAAAGCGGTTAGCGCGGCAGGAAACATTGTAAAGAAAGCAGCACCCACCATAAGAACTGCAGCAGACGCGGATGTAGAGAGACTAATGAATGAATCGCGCGACGACTACTCAAAGAGTGCTATCGTTGCCACGGAGGAGAATCAGGCAAGAATTGCGGAAAAGAAAGTGGAAAAATCCGATGTGGCAGTCTCTACATATAAACCGGGAGACGAAGCTGCTCACGAAAACATCCAGAAGATTTCAAATGACGAAGCTAAAAAAGCAACCCTTCAAAAAAGTGATTTTGCCAGGGTTAGAAAATCTCCAAAATACAAGAAACCTCCGATTGATCTTCTAAAAACTGTGACGAGAAATAATGATGCGAATGCACTGAACGCACAGCTACAGGAGAAAGCGCAGATTCTCGAAGATACTCTTAAAAACTTTAATGTCGATGCGCGCGTCGTTCAGGTCACTCAGGGACCTGCGGTTACAAGATATGAGATTCAGCCTAGCGCCGGAGTAAAGGTAAGCAGGATTACTAACCTTGCAAATGACATTGCTCTAAATCTGGAGGCAAAGAGCATCAGAATAGAAGCTCCGATTCCGGGAAAGGCCGCTGTCGGAATCGAAGTCGAGAACGAAAGCGTCAACATGGTTACCCTTAGGGAAATCATTGAGAGCAAGGAATTCAAACAATCCAAATCAAAAATAACATTTGCGGTTGGTAGAGATATAGCGGGAAAAGCGATAGTTGCGGACCTTAAGAGTATGCCGCACCTTCTAATCGCGGGATCTACCGGTTCAGGCAAGAGCGTATGCATCAACTCGATTATAACGAGTATCATGTATAAGGCCGATCCGGAAGATGTAAGGCTTATACTGATAGATCCAAAGGTTGTTGAGCTTGGAAACTATGCCAATATACCGCATCTTCTTATCCCGGTCGTAACAGATCCAACAAAGGCCGCTGCAGCTCTCAACTGGGCTGTAAGCGAGATGACAGAAAGATATAAGAAGTTTGCCGAGGCCAGAGTAAGAGACATAGAAGGATATAACGACTACGTAGAAGCCGAAAACCTTAGAAGAAAGAATGCCAAGGATGAATATGACTCTCGCTCTGACGGAATTGTAGAGGAAAAGCTTGATACGCTTCCGCAGATTGTCATAATAATAGACGAACTTGCGGACCTTATGCTCGCTGCACCTTCACAGGTGGAGGAGTCAATTCAAAGGATTGCTCAGCTTGCGAGAGCTGCAGGAATGCATTTGATTGTAGCAACCCAGAGACCTTCCGTTGACGTAATAACCGGTGTAATCAAAAATAATATTCCTTCGCGAATTGCTTTTGCTGTACCGTCGCAGCATGACTCCAAGACGATACTTGATAAGTCCGGAGCGGAGAAACTCGTGGGCAAGGGCGATATGCTCTATCATCCGCTTGGAGAAGGAACGTCCATAAGAGTCCAGGGATGCTTCATAAGTGACGAAGAGATTCAAAACGTGATTAAGTTCGTAGAAGACCAGACCATAGAACCGGCCTACCATGCGGGGGCGAGCGAGGTCGTTGAGAGGGGAAGTGTATCATCTTCAGGAGGAAGCGATGCCCATGACGATCTCTATGATGATGCGGTAGCCTTTGTTGTAGCAGAGGGCAAGGCATCCACGTCTCTCGTTCAGAGGAGGTTTAGAATCGGTTATAACAGGGCAGCCAATATTATTGACCAGATGGAGGCTGAAGGAATAATTGGTCCGCCGGACGGAAGTAAACCGAGGCAGGTACTCTTAAGCCAGGAAAGATACGATGCGGAACACGGAATCACAAACTAAATACTATATAGCAACACTTGGCTGTCCGAAGAATCAAAACGACAGCCAGTTTGCTATGGGGATTCTGGATGA
>JAGAFN010000036.1 GCA_017612585.1 Bacillota bacterium
AAGCAGGATCAATGTATCACCCGGCTTTATTCCGAATATTTCACGTGCCTGTTTGGGAATTACGATCTGCCCTTTTTCTCCTACAGTTGCTGTCCATGCATATTTTCCGTCCGGTGTATTCATTTTCGAACTCCTTCGGTATGATTAGTATGATTTGTATAGCCAATTATACTTATCGTAAATTCTGCTGTCAAGAAAAAATCCGGGGACTTCTCCCCGGACAGATTACATATTAAACATTAAATATCATATTGTAACTATGAAAAGCACAGTTATCATGCTCTTTCGATTGCTGCATTATCTTCCGATTTATCATCGTCTATAAAATCATATTATTTTCCGTATAAAGCACTATCATTTCAGCTCGAAAAACAAGAAGCTATTCCGGCATAATCAATCAAGGTTTGATGAATGAAGCAAGTTTCTTGCCACAAAGTATTCCCAATATGCAACAGCCGCAGCTGAGTATCACATATATCCCACCGGTCGCATAATGTTTATTCTCAAATAGATTGAATGCTTCAAGCGAGAATGTCGAGAATGTAGTAAAACCTCCGCATACACCTGTCTTCCAAAAAAGAACTGTATTTTCTGAAATTCCGTCCTTGTCACTCGTGACACCGACTATAAATCCAATCAAGACTGCTCCTATTATATTGGTTATAAGCGTCAATACGGGAAATCCCGTTTTAACCGGAATAAGACTTATAGCATAACGTGCTACCGCACCCAACGCACCTCCAAGTGCAACAAACAAAAAGCTCATATCAACCTCGCATAGAACCTGAGTTAATGGTGGCATCCGCCATGTCCGCAGTCATGGTCGCCATGGTGTTCGTGGTCATGGTGATCGCATGTAGCCTCGCCAATTTCAGCAAGCGTTCCTGCCAAATATGATTTAATGACTTCATCAGCGTTTCCGGATGCACCGGCATACACCTTAATACCGGATTCAGCCATGGCATTAATCGCTCCTCCGCCTATTCCGCCGCAAATCATTACGTCGGCACCTGCCTCCTGCAAAAATCCTGCCAAAGCACCATGTCCGGTCTCTCCCGTATCGATCACCTGTGAGGACTTCACTTCGCCATTTTCAATCTCATAAATCTTAAACTGTGGTGTCCTTCCAAAATGCTGGAATACCTCTCCGTTCTCATAGGTCACTGCTACTTTCATGTTCTGTCTGCTCCTTTCATAACTTTCTCAAATCTAAACATCCCATCAGGAAACTGATTGTCCAATATGAATTGCTCTCTATCACTATCCTTTAATGGGATTAGTTTTATATTATTCATGACTATATCTCCTCGTCATTTTATAAATACAAAGCAGCTTTCCTAATGCCAGTAAGGCTTCTGGTCCTTGTGGCGGAACTCTTTCATTTTTTCTTTGTAAATGCCCACAACCGACTCGTACTTCTCTATCACTGCCGCTTTCACGTTGCCGGCAGAGCGCATGGCTTCAAGGGCTTCCTCAAGCTCCTTGAGGTTGTCCTGCGCGTTGTCCTTATAATTGTTCGACATGTTCATCTGCAGGCGCAGAATGATGCTGTCTAGCTGCTTTTCTGCTTTGGACTTAAAAAGGCCCATGGTTACACCTCGTATCTCTCAATCACAGTATCTGCCACATAATCGGCCTTAAGCTCTCCAAGCCTCTTAAAATGCGCCGTCTCACGATGCTTGTCTATCGCCTCCGCATCCTTCCACTTTTCCAGCAAAAGAATCTCATCGGCATCCTCCGCCGACACATAATAATCATACTTCACATTCCCTGCCTCAGCTCTGCTGGCGACATCAATGTTCTCATTCTTAATCGTCGAAAGAAACTCGCTCCGCTTGCCGGGGTGACACTTGTAGGTTACGTTTAGAACTATCATATGGTTGTCCTCCAAGGTTGGTGATAACCTCACAAGGTTGATTATATCATATCTAGAGTTTTGTTCTCACGCATATTTACTCGTTATCACATCCATGCTATAATATTTACCGAAGTATCGATGATGACTTGAACCAACTTGGGGAATTGTACCCCTCTGTTCGTAAGTCACTCGGTGCTTCAATATGCTCGATTGGAGCTGACGGGAATTGAACCCTGAGCGCGGTTGATCGAGTATAAAGAAGATGGTGGAACGATTTGGGCAACGTCGTTGACGACCCTTACC
The DNA here is from genome assembly GCA_017612585.1 of Bacillota bacterium. Classification (GTDB taxonomy): domain Bacteria; phylum Bacillota; class Clostridia; order Peptostreptococcales; family Anaerovoracaceae; genus Eubacterium_B. The sequence continues at coordinate 2,162 of JAGAFN010000036.1, forward strand.
GTGATGAAGCCATCTTTTTTTATTGCCTTTTTTCCACTACCTCGCTCAACCTAGTCGTTAGCAATCCATACAGCTCATTATCCGTCGGGAACTTATCGACAAACGGAAGTATCATTCCTCCATAAATAATTAAGCCCTCTCCTGCGCCGGAGTTGGTTACGAAGGACAGTTGTAACTTCGAGATATTCAAAGCCTTTGCCACATCATCGCGGTCGTCTTTTCCTTGGTTCAACAAATAGATGAAGTCGGAGTTTTGGAAGATGTTGTGGGCTTCGCGTGATTTGAGGATATCTTCTACGTTCTGGGTGATGCCGGTGGGGATGCCACCCCATTTACGAAAGCGTTTCCAGATTTCAACGGTATAGGTTGCTGTCTGAGCTTCTTTCAAAAGCAAGTGCATCTCATCGATGTAGTATCGCGTAGACTTGCCGGCGGCGCG
>JAGAFN010000037.1 GCA_017612585.1 Bacillota bacterium
AAGAGAAAGAAGAAGAGAAGGAAGAAGAGCCAGTAGCAACTGCAACTTCCATTACTCTTTGGACCTATCCTGTAGGAGGATGGGGGGACAGCGCAAAGGTTGATGCGATGCTCGCAGCATTTAACGCAAAGTATCCTGACATCAGCGTAACTGTTGAGTATCTGGACTACACCAATGGTGACGACCAGGTTAACACAGCTATCGAAGGAAAGAATGCTCCTGACATCATCCTTGAAGGACCTGAGCGTCTTGTGGCAAACTGGGGAGCCAAGGGCTTCATGGTTGACCTTGCAGACATTTGGGATGCTGAGGACAAGTCAGAAATCTCTGCTGCTGTACAGGCTGCTTGCTTCAACAAAGATGGTGCAAGCTATGAGTATCCACTCTGCATGACTGCTCACTGCATGGCTATCAATAAGGCAAGATTTGAAGCTGCTGATGCACTTCAGTATGTAGATCTTGACACTCACACATGGACAACTGAGAACTTCTTCAAGGCAGTTCAGGCTCTCAATGCCGCCGGTAACGAGAATGTTGCCGCAATCTTCTGCGGTGGCCAGGGCGGAGACCAGGGAACAAGAGCTATCATCAACAACCTGCACGGTGGTACATTCACAAATGCTGAGCATACTCAGTACACCATCGATTCACCTGAGAACATCCAGGCTCTTGAAGAGCTCGTTGCTGCTGAAGGAATCATATTCGATCCGGCTATTGTTGGTGGAGACGAAATCAACAACTTCCGCAACGGAACCTATGATATGGCGTTCTGCTGGAATATCGGAGCTATGCTGAACACAGATAACGGAAACGAACCTGGATTCACCAATAACGGAGACGAAATCGTTTGCATGGCATTCCCGACAGACCAGGCACAGCCTGCACTTTGCGGCGGTATCTGGGGATTCGGAATCTTTGACAACGGCGACGCCGCAAAGATTGAAGCTGCAAAGACATTCATCAAGTTCATGGCTGACAGCGAAGCTACGGCTGAAGCTGTAAAGACTTCCACATACTTCCCGATACGTAACAGTGCTGAAGGAACAGATCTTACAAAGATCTATGATGGAAACGACATCATGAGCGAGTACACCAAGCTTATGCCGTTCCTCGGCGACTACTATCAGGTAGTTCCGGGCTGGGCAACAGCAAGAACAGAGTGGTGGAACATGCTTCAGAGAATCGGAGCAGGCGGAGACGTTGCAACAGAAGTTGCTACATTCAGCGAAAATGCTAACGCAGCTGCTCAGCAGTAAGATTTAAACAAGAGTAAAATCTAGAAGAATGGCGCACCCTTTCTAGCGAAGGGTGCGCTGTTTTACAAAAAAACCATTTCAACATTGGAGAAGCTTATGTTAAAAGTAGGGGAAACCCAAAGAAGCAGGGCTCTGGCGCGGAGAGAAACATTCTCTGCATATATGTTCCTTTTGCCGAGTCTTGTATTCTTCATCGGATTTGTAATCATCCCCATGGTTCTATGTGTATATACCAGTTTCTTTGATTCAACCATGGGTAAAAACACCCAGGATGTGTTCATTGGATTGGCAAACTACAAAGAACTGTGGCAAGATCCAATTTTTCTAAAGGCCCTAAAGAACACCATAATCATAGTTGTGGTTTCGGTGCCGGTTGTCTGTGTCTTTTCTTTATGGGTTTCATCCACTATCTACAATTTGAGAGAGTCGGTGCTTTCGGCGCTAAGAGTAATCTTCTATCTTCCGGTCGTAACGGGAAGTGTAGCTGTTACGGTAGTTTGGAAATGGATGTATAACTACTACTATGGTATCTTCAACTATCTCGGTAAAGAGATGGGTCTTATTGAGAAGAATATCAACTGGCTAGGCGATACCAGATTTGCACTTGCCTGTATCATCTTGATACTTCTCACTACTTCCGTGGGTCAGCCGATAGTGCTCTATGTATCGGCACTTGGTAACGTCGACCAATCACTTGTCGAGGCGGCAGAGGTTGACGGAGCAACCAAGATGCAACTTTTCTGGAAAATAAAATGGCCGCAGATCAAGCCGACCACATTATATATTCTCGTGATAACAACCATCAACAGTTTCCAGTGCTTCGCTCTCATTCAGCTCCTTACGAGCGGTGGACCGAACCACGCAACGGATACTGTTATGTATTACATATACTATATGGCATTCAAGATGTTCCGCTATGGATACGGAAATGCAATGGGCGTTGTGCTAGCAATCTTCATCGCTATCCTTAGTGCGATTCAATTCAGAGTTGCAAGGGAAAGGTAGGTGAGAGAATATGAAACACAAGAATACTCTCAACAAGAAAACACCTTTCCAGATTGCATCGCTGGTTCTAATAATAATATTTGCGATACTCTTTACGTTCCCGCTCTATTGGATTATCACCGGAGCGTTCAAGACGGGAGCCGCAATCAACTCGACGAGTCCTGAGTGGTTCCCAAAGGAATGGGTGCTTGATAATTTTAAGAAGCTGTTCAGCAGACAGAATGCACCGCTGTTCCAGATTAATCTTCCGTTCGGAAAAATGATTTCGAGCGATGGCGGAGTGATACCTCTACTTAAGGGACCGGTTCTTCCCGCTGCCGCAAGATGGCTGTTCAATACCGTATTCATGGGCGTTACGGCTATGATACTGACATGCGCAACCGCAACCATGGCAGGATATGCACTTGCAAAGAAGAGGTTCACGGGAAAGGTAATTTTGTTCTCGCTCATCGTTGCAGCTATGGCGCTTCCAAAACAGGTAATACTTATTCCTCTTATCAGGGAGATGAGCTCAATAAGGCTTTATAATACGATATGGGCGGTAATCTTCCCGACGGTCGGTTGGCCGTTTGGCGTGTTCCTGATGAAACAGTTTTCGGAGGGAATCCCCGGAGAGATGCTGGAGGCCGCGCGTATAGACGGAGCCAGCGAAACCAGGACATTTATCGATGTAGTTGTTCCTATGGTAAGGCCGGGAATCGGAGCTCTCGCAATATTCACTTTTATAAACAGCTGGAACGACTACTTCATGCAGTTAATAATGCTGAGTTCCACCGACATGCTTACGATTTCCCTTGGTATAGCCAAGCTTCAGGCGGAGAATGCAACGGACTACGGACTTATAATGGCTGGTGCCACATTGGCGGCGGCGCCGATACTTGTGGTCTTCCTGATATTCCAGAAGCACTTCACCAAAGGAATTGCCATGGGAGCTGTTAAGGGATAATGAATATATTCAGATACGACTCCGCCTTGGGTAAGGTGCTAAACAGAATTACGGATTTGGTAATTCTAAATCTCCTTACATTTTTGGTATCAATTCCAATCGTGCCGATTGGTGCGGGAATAACGGCACTTCACTCGGTTCTGATTAAAATCATCAAAGAAGAGGAAGTGAGCATAACAAAAAGCTTCTTCACATCTTTCAAAAGAGAGTTTAAGCAGGCGACCATTATATGGCTACTCATCATTCTGGTATTCGGAATCTTGAGTCTTGATGAAGCGATATTTAACGGGATGATTACGAATGGGGCGTACGAAGGCTTTGCTCGCGGCGGAAGGATAGTGATAGTTGGTGCCACGCTGGTTGCTCTTATGATTCTTCAGTATGTATTTCCGATCCAGGCGAGATACGAGGGCAGGATCAAGGAGACGCTCGGAAAGGCGGTCGGCCTTGCAATCGGAGCATTCCCGAGAACAGTGCTTATGCTCTTGGCGCAGCTTCTACCGATAGCAGGGATTTGGCTCTTGGGATTCTACATCGTGCCAATATATATTCTCGTAGGCATAAGCGGACCTGCGTACCTGGTGGCACTTTTATACAATCCTTTGTTTAAGGACGGGACGGCTACCGAACATGCCGGCGGCGAACCTGCCGACGAGGTAGAATAACAAGAAACTGCCGACGGAGTCGAATAATAAGAAACCAATTCTTGAAAAAGAAAAGAGAGGAAATATGTCAAGCTTATCGTTAAAAGGAATCGGAAAAACATATCCCAACGGATTTCAGGCCGTAAAGAATTTTAATCTTGAGATCGAAGACAAAGAGTTTATCATCTTTGTTGGACCATCAGGCTGCGGTAAATCCACGACCTTAAGAATGATTGCGGGTCTGGAGGAAATAACCGAGGGAACCTTGGAAATCGACGGCAAGGTGATGAATGACGTTGAGCCAAAGGATAGAGATATCGCCATGGTATTCCAGAGCTATGCACTTTATCCGCATATGACGGTTGAGGAAAATATGGCATTCAGCCTGAAACTCAGAAAAGTTCCGAAGGAAGAGATTGCTCAAAAGGTAAATGATGCCGCCAAGATTCTTGGTCTTGAGAATCTCTTGGATCGTAAGCCAAAGGCTCTTTCGGGAGGACAACGTCAGCGTGTTGCCATGGGCCGTGCAATCGTGCGTAACCCAAAGGTATTCCTTATGGACGAGCCTCTCTCCAATTTGGACGCCAAGCTCAGGGTTCAGATGCGTACAGAAATTGCCGCGCTCCATCAGAGACTTGGAACGACCATCATATACGTAACTCACGACCAGACTGAGGCCATGACACTTGGAACAAGAATCGTAGTAATGAAGGACGGAATCGTTCAGCAGGTTGACACACCGCAGAATCTTTATGACAAGCCGGCCAATCTATTCGTTGCGGGATTCATGGGAAGCCCGCAGATGAACTTTATGGAAGGCGAGGTTAAGGTAGAAGGAAATGCTGCAAAGATTTCTTTTGTGGGTACGGATATCGAGCTTCCGGATTATAAGGCAAAGGCTCTTATCGACGGCGGCTATGCGGGAAAGAAAGTTGTGTTCGGAATTCGTCCCGAGAATATCTATGACGATGAAGAATTCCTCTCCAAGGCCAAGGCAGTATTTGAATCCGAAGTCAAGGTGTATGAGCTTCTCGGCGCGGAAGTATTCCTATATTTCGATTTAGGGGAGACTCCGATTACCGCAAGAGTTGAGCCAACCACCAAGGCTCGCCCGGGAGACAAGATCAAGGTTGGATTCGATGTCGATAAGATTCATATCTTTGACAAGGAAACGGAAGAGAAGATAACGGACTAACGATAATAGGCTGACTATAACTTATAAAGGATAAAAGAATAACAATCAGCAGATTTTTGAGGAGACATAATGGCTAATTTGGAAAAGTATATGGGAGTCATCCCTGCGTTCTATGCGTGCTATGACAGCGAAGGCAAGATTAATACCGAGAGAGTAAAGCAGTTAACCGAGTACTTTGTTAATCAGGGTGCCAAGGGTGTGTATGTAAACGGTTCGTCCGGCGAATGCATATACCTTAGACCGGACGAGAGAAAAGCAGTTCTCGAAGCGGTAGTTGAGGCGGCCAAGGGAAGGCTTACGATAATCTGTCACGTTGCATGCAATAACACCGAGGACAGCATGGAACTTGCTGCTCATTCGGAGAGCCTTGGAGTGGATGCGATAGCTGCTATCCCGCCAATTTATTTCCGCCTTCCTGATCATGCAATCGCAAAGTATTGGAACGACATGAGTTCAGCCGCGCCAAATACGGACTTTGTTATTTACAATATTCCTCAGCTTGCGGGCGTGTCACTCACGATTCCGCTACTTAAGGAGATGAGAAAGAACAAGAACGTAATCGGAGTAAAGAATTCTTCTATGCCAACCCAGGACATTCAGATGTTTGCAGTAGAGATGGGAGATGACGGAATAGTATTTAACGGGCCCGACGAACAGTTTATTTCAGGCCTTGCAATAGGAGCAAAGGGCGGAATCGGCGGAACCTACGGCTCCATGCCTAAACTATTCACCAAGATGTATGAGCTCGTGCAGGCGGGTGATTTTGAAAGTGCTCGTCCAATACAGAATGCCGTAAACGAAGTCATCTTCAAAATGTGCGAAGCCAAAGGAAACCTCTATGCGGTAATCAAAGAAGTGCTCCGCATAAACGAGGGACTCGATATCGGTTCTGTCCGCGCACCACTTGCGCCGCTCCAGGACGGAGACAAGGCGATTGCTGAAGAGGCAGCGGGCATGATAAGAGTGGCTTATGAGAAATATTTGTAGGCTGTCGGCGAAACAACTATAAGTATTTTTTTATAGGCAAAAGCGAGCAGAGGGACTCTTAGAAGATATGGAACGAAAAACCTTCGATTTAACCCGCTAGATGCATTCCTTCCTAAAATGGTCTATGGTAAAATACCCATAGGCCGATACATAAACGCCAGCTTACCGAACCAATCTTCACTTTCTTCTTGAAAGCTCGGTTTAGACGGGTAAATGTATCTATGAAAAAGCCAGCGACAATCAGTACGTTATTTCTCTTGAAGGCTCGGTTTAGATATGATGGAAATAATTGAATACAGCAAAATAAAAGTTTTGGAAAATGATGAATACATTGATGAACTATTAAAACTATCGAAGGCTTGGGCTGATGAGAAATCCTGCCCTGCTTATTATGAGAATGAGCCTAGTGAGTTGGAAAGCAAAACCCGTCATAAACTCCATGAGGGGATGGAGTGCATTTGCTATGAGAACCACGCGGTGGGAATATATTTCATACAAGATCCTGACGGATATCGGCTTGAAATCATCCCGGAGAGAAAATGAAATTATGAAAATAAAAAGGGATCCAATTGGCGATTCGTGTTTATCACCCAGCAAACATTCTATCTCTTAAGGTCAGCGCATTCCTTTGCTAGCCACTCGCGAACTTCTGCATTGAGATATGGTGAAAGCGTTTCAAACACCTCCGCATGGTATCCGTTTATGAAAGCAAGTTCTTCGTCAGCGAGCATGCTGACATCGATTGCAGTGGGTTCAAGCGGACAATAAGTGATTGTACGGAAGTTGTAATAGGTAGCATCCGCATCGCAATCCGACACATTCGCATCGCCGCGCATAGCAGTTGAATCAGCAACCTCGCAAAGTATCTCGCTCTCAATTCTTATTCCGAATTCATCCTCAAAATAAACGCCGGGCTCGTTGCTCGTAATCATGCCTGGGATAATGGGCTGGTCTTTTCCTCCGAGCGCGCTTATGCTGTTCGGTCCTTCATGAACGCAAAGGACGTGACCGATGCCGTGACCGGTTCCGTGGTTATAATCTATTCCGGAAGCCTTAAGTGGCTCTCTTGTTATCTCGTCGAGTTCGGCGCCTGTTGTTCCATCGGGGAACCTCGCGGTTGCAAGCGCGATATGTCCTCTGAGAACCGTCGTATAACTCTCGATCATTTTCTTTGTTAGCGCTCCGAGTGCAATTGTTCTTGTGATGTCGGTGGTTCCGTCGATATACTGCCCGCCGGAGTCCACTAGAAGGAAGCCATGCGGCTCGAGCAGCTTATCCGTCTCAGGAGTCGCCTTGTAATGAATGATTGCGCCGTTTCTTGCATATCCCGAGATAGTATCAAAGGAAAGGTCTATGAACCCATTCTGCGCTTTTCGCATAGATTCAAGGTAGTCTGAGGCGGAAATCTCCGTGAGCGCCGAGTCGACATGGCTTGACGCAGCATAATCTGTATCGCCGCTCGCACTGGCCGCACTGCCGACCGCTGCCATTTGTTTCTTAAGCCAATATATAAAGTTAACCATTGCGACGCCGTCCTTGACATGCGCATTGATTGTTGACTCTATTTCCACAGGGTTCTTGATGGCCTTTAATCTTGTAACAGGGGAGAACGCCTCCACGACCTCAACTCCCTCGGGAACCGCCGCAAAGAACGCGTAGGATGTCGACCTGGGGTCCATAAGCAGCTTCGCTTCGGTTGGGAGTTCTTTTAGAGCATCAATAACATCAAAGTAATCACGAACCGTAACTCCATCGGGTATGAGGTTTTTCTCATAGCCCCCCGGAAGGAGGAAAAGTTCAACGTTGTTTGGGGAAATTAGTGTATAAGAGAAGAAAACCGGCGTATAATCGACATCGCTTCCTCTTAGGTTATATAGCCATGCATTTTCCATGAGCCCCGCTATAAAATGGTGAGTCACGCCGGCTTCCGCCATGAGCTTGCGTACCTCGTCAATCTTTGCTTCATAATCGACTCCTGCGGACGAAAGTGGAAATTTCCATATCTTCGCGCCCTTAAGCTCAGGCCTGTCGGTCCAGATTTCACCGACTAGGTCAAGCTCGCAATTTATCGATACGCCGTGCTTATCGGCAGTCTCTTTATACTTTGCGCCGCGCGCATTATCCAGCACCATGCCGTCAAACCCGAGAACGCGCCCGACGTCAGCACCACACACACAAGATGCGCCGGCCACGCCATCAGCCGAGCTAACCGCGCCAGCCGTGCTGGCCCCGTCGCCCGCGCTCCAGCTATCGAACAGCGCGTCCAAATATTCATCGACAGTCGGCACGTCTTCCTGGAACATCTTCATCAGATCTATTCCGCTACCGTCAAGCTGCGCCGCTGCCTGAATAAAATATCTTCCGTCGGTCCAAAGCTTTGCTTCGTTCTTCGTAACAACAAGTGTGCCTGCGGATCCCGTGAATCCCGACACGTATGCACGAGTCTTAAAATAATCGTTTAGATACTCCGAACCATGATAGTCGCCGGACGGAACGATATAGCAGTCGATTCCGTGCTTTGCCATAACTGATCTTAATTCAAGCAATTCTTTCTTCATAATGCCTCCGGTATTTGCAGAAACTTTGAGCCTGCGCCCGCACAGTTTACATCAAACTTTGAGCCTGCGCCCGCACCGATATTTGCACCTTGTGGTCATTTATGATAACCTTATTTTGATATGAATAACACTCAAAATGAGCAACTGAATAACGGCACCAAACGCACAATCGCAAATCGCACTTTTACCAACCGCACAACCGCCAAGCACACTCTTGCTAGACGCGCGTTTATCAAATGCGCCGCGATTCTTTTGATTGCTCTAATGATTATACCACAGGCGGGGTGCCAGAAAAAGAAGGACCCGACGCCGCTGTGGGATGAGGGCTATTACCTCGACTCGGTCTGCCGTATTACTCTCTATGCGACGGATGACGAGCTCAAGATGAGCGTTGCCAAGCCGATTCTAAATGAGGCCATGGACATAATCGCGCGCTACGAAAGGTTCCTGAGCAAGACCAAAGAGGGAAGCGATATTTGGAAAATCAACCATTCCGAAGGCAAGCCCGTAGAATGCGACAAGGAAACGGTTAATGTTCTCTGGGAAGCTATTGAGTATTGTAGTATGACAAACGGAGCCTTTGATATTACTATCGGAGGAGTTGTCGATCTCTGGGATTTCAGCGGCGTTTCGGGAATACCCAAGGTTCCGACTTCTGCAGAGCTTTCGCGCGCACTCAAGCACGTCGATTACAGGAAAATCTCAATAGAAGGCAATACGGTTACGCTCCTGGACCCGCAAGCTCAAATCGACCTCGGTGCAATAGCAAAGGGTTTCATAGCCGAAAAGGTCGGTCAATATCTAAGGTCGCGCGGAGTAACCGGTGCAGTGATAGATTTTGGCGGAAACCTGGAAATCATCGGCTACAAAGCAGGATGGGTTCCGCTTAACAGCGAAGTCGAAGAAAAAGGCGACGTCGACGGCGATGGAGTCCAAGAGACAGTCGGTGGAATAGCGGGAGGGAAACCGTTCATCATCGGTATCAAGAAGCCTTACGGCGAGGGCGACGAAATAATCGGAACGCTAACGACGGCTAATAGTTCGGTAGTTACGTCCAGCGTTTGCGAAGAGTATTTTGAGGCGAACGGAAAAACTTATCATCATATTCTTTCGTCCAAGACCGGTTACCCCGTGAACTCAGGTCTAGTGTCGGTAACGGTGGTCGGTCCAACCAATACATCGTCGACGTGCGACGCATTTTCTACTATATGCCTTCTTCTCGGCCGCGACGCCGCAACAGAGTTCATGGCGGCCTATCCGGAGTATGGCGTAATATTCATCGACACAGAAGGCGAGGTAACAACAATCGGCCCATCGCTCGACTTCAAACTCGTCGACTCGGGCGAAGACGCTGACCTCACCGAAGAGGGAATCAAAGTCGACTAAGCTATTTGCACCAGCTTGCGACTAGGTCGCGGATGCGCGAGTCGATTTCATCAAGAGGTATCTGATTGAAATAAAAAATCATATGCCTCTTTTTGTTTTTTACTGTGTCGGTGGAGTCGTTGATTGCGTTTGCACAACTTATAATGGCACTGCCGCCATGGCTAGTCACATCGCCCGTATATCCCATCTGCGAAAGCGGCACTATGTTTATGCCTAGTGATTTTCCGATGGCGCAGAGTTCGGTTTCGCTCTTGCTACTTGCAACAGAAAGTGTGATATTGATTCCGGACTTGGTGTTGGTCGCTTCGATAAACTTGCAGCCGGCTGCACCGTCTTCGCCCGCTGCGCCGCCCGCACCAGGCGCGTTGGTCGCGCCGATTGTATCGGATGTGTCGCCTGCGCCGGCTGCAGCAACCGCAACGGCGGCGTCGGATGCAGCGCCTGCCGCATCGCCGCCGTATTTTTCAAACGCCTCAACAACTGCCTCAAGCTTCTGCGCATAAAGTCTCCTAAGCTTTCGGATATTCGTGTAATAATAACCATCCTCCATGAAGAGGGCGAGCGTAAGCTGCTCGGCCTTGGAGCAGGTCTGCGTGTAGTCACCTTTGATGGAATCAAAAATCCTTACCATCTTATCGGGAAGAATCATATAACTGATTTTGATGGCGGGAAACAGCGTTGAACTGAATGACCCGAGATAGACGACGGAGTCGGATTCGTCAAGGCCTTGAAGCGCGGGTACGGGCTTTCCGAAGTATCTTAACTCGCTGTCGTAATCGTCCTCCAGAATGATGCTGTTATTTTCTAGTGCCCATTCGAGCAGTTTGTACCTTGCGCCGATAGGCATGACGGAGCCGGTCGGAAACTGATTGGCGGGGCTCACGTAAACCGCCGTTGGGATATTGGCTGGAAGTTTCTCGATCATGATGCCGTTTTCGGTTACGGGAATCTTTGCAATTGCAAATCCGCGATCTCTGAAAACATTCTGAATTGGAAGATATCCGGGGTCCTCCGTGCAGACCATGTCGATTCCCATGCGCGACAGTATTCGCGCTAGGTGAGAGGTGAGCTGCTGGGAACCGGCGCCGATTACTACTTGCTCGGGGCTTGCGGAAACTCCGCGCGATGAATAAAGGTATTTGCATATCTCAAATCTTAAAGCTGCTTCTCCCTTGATGTCACTCTCGAACAAAAGCATGTCCGCATACTCATTTAACACGCGCGCAGCACATTTTTTCCACTTGAGAAAATCAAATGTGTCAAGGTCGTACAAGAGCTTACCTCTATCAAAGGTAAAGTCGTCGAACTCGGGACGGTCGCCTGCGGCTCGATCCTTCTTACTCACTGCTGTAGTAGGAATCTCCGCAACATAATATCCGGACTGCGGCTTGCTTATGATATAACCTTCAGTTAGTAGCTGATCGTATGCCTGGCCGACAGTTGTCACGGAAATACCGCTATCCTCAGCTACAGAGCGGAGGCTCGGGAGTTTCTCTCCTACTTTTATATTTCCCGCCAGAATCTCGTCCTTTATGTGGCGATATAACTGTATATAAATATGGGAACGATTATTGTCATTTTTGTCATAAATAAAGGGTTTTATCACCGAAAACCTCCAAATTGTTATTATAAAAATATATAAATTTGCATATATAAATAAACACACCGAGATGATAGTATTATATGGCAATGCTTAGGCAACGTCAATAAGCAGCACTGCGCTGTACCGTAAATCCTGTAGAGGAGGCAAAAAATGCCGCTGTTCCACGTGGCAAAGCCAAAAAAGTGCCGTGTCCACAGCATTCACCGCGCCGCGCTCACAGATTAACGCTCGCTCACAGATTACTTGAAGATGACGAATGGAATCAAGAGAAATGCGAAGACTGAATGACAAAACATATAAAATCTCCATGACCGGCGTCATGATGGGACTCATCTTGGTTACCACCATGATGATAAGAATTCATGTGCCGTTTACTCAAGGCTATGTGCACCTCGGCGACGCAATGATTTTTCTTGCGGTGCTCGTGCTCGGAAAGAACTACGGAACCGTTGCCGCAGGTATCGGCTCAGCGCTTTCGGATTTACTGAGCGGATACGCATACTACGCGCCTTGGACATTTGTCGTGAAAGCGCTCATGGCATTTGTCGTCGGTATTGCGCTTGAACATATGGAAAAGAAGGGGCATATCGCAGCTGGAAAGAGCGTAACAATTCCTACGCTTCTCGCGATGCTCTTTGGCGGAATCGAAATGACGGTCGGCTACTATATCGCAGCCAGCCTCATGCAAGGGAACTGGATTACGCCGCTATACTCCGTTCCGGGAAACATCGGACAGTTCGTAGTCGGAATGATTCTCGCATTTACGCTCGCAAGAGTTCTATACAAAACTCCCGCAAGAAAATACTTTGAAATCAAATAATTTTGCTGGGGACGGTTCAGTTTTCTTTCGCTGGGGACGGTTCAGTTTTATCGGGGACGGCGTTTCACTGGGGACGGTTCCGACTGAAAAAAGCAAACAAGCATATAATCAAATGAACACAATTATAAAAATCGAAAATTTAATATTCCAATATGCTCCGGATGAGAGAGCTGAAGCCAAGCAGGCGCTAAAAGGCATAAGCATAGAGATCGAGAAGGGGGGCTTTACCGCAATCATCGGAAGAAACGGTTCCGGTAAATCAACTCTCGCGAAGAACCTAAACGGACTGCTCCTACCTACGTCGGGAGCTGTTTATGTTAAGGGATGGGACACTGCGGACGACGAACACATCTGGGACATACGTCAGACGGCGGGCATGGTTTTTCAGAACCCGGACAACCAGCTCGTCTCTTCTATTGTTGAGGACGATGTCGCATTCGGTCCCGAGAATATCGGAGTGGATCCCGAGGTTATCAGGGAACGCGTCGACCGAGTTCTCGCTGCAGTAAATATGGGTGACTACAGAAACAAGGCGCCGCATCTTCTTTCCGGAGGCCAGAAACAAAGGATAGCGATTGCGGGTGTGCTCGCGATGGAACCCGAGTGCATTATCTTTGATGAACCGACTGCGATGCTTGATCCTGCCGGTCGAAAAGACATCATGGACGCAATCGAAAAGCTCCACGCCGACGGAATCACAGTAATTCTTATCACGCATTTTATGGATGAAGCGGTGCGTGCGGATAGAGTAATCATTCTCGACAAAGGCGAAGTCCTTCTCGACGGGACTCCGGAGGAAGTTTTCTCGAAGAGCGACGTCGTGAGGGAGGCAAGCCTCGACGTTCCTATGGCTGTTGAAATTGCTGATTATCTCCGTGCGCGCGGAATAGAAGTTCCGAATGACATCGTTACGGAGGAAGAACTCATATCGTTTATAACAGGCGAAAGGGCAGAAAAAGTCGCAGCAGCCGGAGCGGCAAACAGCGTAGCAACCGACGAGTCGAATAAATCAGCAGCCGGAGCGGCAAACAGCACAGCAATCGGTGCGACAGAGGAGGTCGAGAAATGTCAATAGAAGTAAGAAACCTCTCGCATATATATAGCCAGGGAATGCCGGATGAGCAGATTGCGCTCGACGATATAAGCTTTGATATCGCTGACGGAGAAGTTGTAGCAATCATCGGACACACGGGTTCAGGTAAATCCACACTCCTCCAGCATCTAAACGGACTCATCAAGGCAAGCAGTGGCACAATCAAAATAGGAGACACCGAAATTACCGATCCAAAAACCGTAATGCGCGACGTGAGAAGAAAAGTCGGACTCGTATTTCAGTATCCGGAGTATCAGCTTTTTGATGAAACCGTCGCAAAGGATATTGCCTTTGGCCCAAGGAATCTCGGTCTCGCCGAAGAAGAAATCGATGCGCGCGTTCGTGGAGCGATAGAACTCGTCGGACTCGACTACGACGAAATTGCGGAGCGCTCGCCGTTTGAACTATCGGGCGGCCAGAAGAGGAGGGTCGCAATCGCGGGAGTAATCGCGATGAAGCCGCAGGTTCTAATTCTGGACGAGCCGACAGCGGGGTTAGATCCCAGTGCGCATAGGGATATCCTCTCTATGATAGAAAATATTCACGACCGCGAGAACAATATCATAATCTTTGTAAGTCACAATATGGCGGATGTCGCTGAGCTTGCAGATAAGGTTATGGTGATGAATCACGGAAAGCTCGTGATGATGGGAGCGCCCGAAGAAGTATTTGGACGTTCGGAAGAATTAAAAGAAATCGGACTCTCCGTTCCACCCGTAACCGCATTAATGGGAAGACTAAAGGTCGCGGGAGCCGACATAAAGACGGACATATACGACATCGATGACGCAAAAGAAGAAATATTTAATCTTATCGCAAATAACAATTGATTATAGCGCAAGAACAAGTATAAGTACTTAGACGCGCAGCACACGGAAGAACGCAGAACACAGAAATACGCAGAACACTTAAGCGCGCAGCACACGGAAGAACGCAGAAATATGATTAGAGATATTACGCTTGGACAATACTATTCGGGTAACTCACCGGTGCACAGGCTGGATCCGAGAACCAAGATCCTGCTCGTCTTTGCGTACATAATTTCGCTCTTTGCAGTGAAGGACTTTATCGGTTTCGCAATCTGTGGCGCGGCGCTCGCAATAGTGGTAATCATATCGCGCATACCACTTTCGTTTATACTTAGAGGAATGAAGCCGATTATGATGATTCTCGCGTTCACGTTCATACTGAACATCTTCATGGTTGACGGACATATCCTTTGGCAGTGGAAATTTCTCAAGATAACCGAAGAGGGAATCTACCGAGCGCTCTTTATGGGGCTCAGGCTAATTCTCCTCATAATAAGTAGCTCGCTTCTCACACTAACCACAAAACCGATTGCACTTACCGATGGACTTGAGAAACTCATGTCACCGCTAGCCGCAATCAAAGTCCCGACCCACGAAATCGCCATGATGATGTCGATAGCGCTGAGATTCATCCCTACGCTCCTTTCGGAGACAGACAAGATTATGAAGGCCCAACAGGCCAGGGGAGCCGATTTTGAAACAGGAAATATTCTCCAGAGGGCCAAGTCGCTCATACCGATTTTGGTGCCGCTCTTTATAAGTGCCTTTAGAATTGCATCCGACCTTGCCATGGCAATGGAGGCCCGCTGCTACAGAGGCGGACGTGGTAGAACACGCATGAACGAGATCAAATACGGCATAAATGACGTAATTGCAGGGATTTTTGCCATTTTGCTCATAGCCGCTCTTATGCTCTACAGGCGCTTTGTTTAGTTTAAAAGCCCAATAAATATCCTACTTTTGGATGTTCCCAATTGGCATGTAATATTGTAGAATACTATGAATGCTTTAATGTGCGGTTCTGTGCGCATAAATTGGCATAAATTAGGAGGACTAGGAATTGGCTACAGCTGTTTACAGAGGAAATTCTGTAAATAGGGGAAAAAGCGGGAAGGCGATGAAGAAAAAGAATCGTCGCTCATCTTGGCTTGCGAGAAACCTGGTTACCATACTCCTTGCGATGATTTTTATAGTCGGCGCGGGACTTCTCCTTTATCCTTCGTTCTCGAACTGGTGGAACAGCACCAGACAGTCCAAGGTGCTTGAGCAATACATTTCGGAAATCGAAATGATCGATACGAGCCTTGCAGAGGCGCAGATTGCAAGTGCGCTCGAGTACAACCACAATATGCTCTCAAAAGGAATAATGTGGGCGATGAGTGAGGAGGAAAAAATCCTCTACGATGCTGAGCTTAACTCTGGCGATACAGGGGTAATGGGCTTTGTGGAGATAAACAGTATCGATGTAAAGCTTCCGATTTACCATGGTGTTGACGAGAGTACGCTCGCAAGAGGTATCGGACATATAGAGGGCACAAGCCTTCCTGTCGGAGCAAAGAGCTTTGACGATGACAAGGGCGAGGTCATGGATCCTCAGGATGGGTCGCATTGCGTAATATCGGGCCATAGAGGACTTCCGTCGAGCAGACTGTTTACGGATCTCGACAAGCTTCAGGTGGGCGATGCCTTTGCTCTAAATATCTACAACACCGTACTGATTTACGAAGTGGATCAGATAAGAATAGTTGAACCGGCCGACCTTTCGGAACTTCAGTTAGTCCGCGGCGAAGATTATTGCACCATGGTTACGTGCACACCTTACGGAATCAACACGCATAGACTTCTGGTTAGGGGACGTAGGGTTTCCACGCAGGATGCCGAGAGGTATATTTACAGAATTCAGTCGAATGCCAATCAGATTAAGCCAGCCATAGTCGCGCCGGTAATGGCGGCACCTGTACTCCTCGCAATGTTCATAGCCGTAATGCTTGATCCGAGACGCAAGCTAAAAAAGCAGGAGCAGAAGGAAAAAGAAGAGGACATGGGCATAGAACTCAATCTGGAGCTTGCGGATTTGTCGATAGAGAGGCTTGATCTTTCGCAGATAGACGTCGAGGCATTCCTGAAGAAGGGTAAGAGCGTAGTAAAGAAAACCAAGAACCAAACAAAAAGATAACGGAGAATTAAATGGACGCACGCGCAAGAAGACAAGGTAATTTTCTAATGGTTATAGGGCTGCTGTTTATGTTTGCGGCACTCGGCCTTGTCGTATACAATTTTCTCGGAGACAGAAGTGCAGGAGCAGAGGCCGAGTCGATTCTCGGTCAGGCCAAGCAGATAATCGATAAGGGGCAGTCTGATTACAATGCAGAGCTTGAGGAAACCCCCGACTATATCAGAAATCCGGAAATGGAGCTTCCGCGAGCCGACATAAGCGGTCACGAATGCGTAGGAATAATTCAGATACCAAAGATCGGAATTGAGCTTCCGGTAATCGCGGACTTCAACTACGACGAGCTTCTTGCGGGTCCGTGCAGGTTCTTCGGCTCTCCATATACGAACAATCTTGTAGTCTGCGCACACAATTTTGACAGCCATTTTAGGAGAATAAGAAATCTCGAAGATGGCGACAGCGTAATCTTTGTTGATATGGACGGAAACACATTCCTCTATTCCGTAGGGCTCATAGAAGTTCTCGGAGCGACAGACGTCGTGGAGATGTGTGACAGTGAGTGGGATCTATCGCTATTCACATGTACGTTTGACTCGCAGTCACGAGTGACGGTGCGTTGCCTATCTGATGATAATGGAGCAATCATTCAAAATCTCGAATAGAACGTGGATAAAGCGTGATATAATAGTAATGTCGAAAGACAAGATAGTGGAAGGAGAATAGAAATGGGACTCAAAAGTTTTTTTGCAAAGCTTAAGGGCAAGACGGACGAAGCTCTGGAGAAGACAGATATTGACGATAAGATTAAGGCAAAGGCTAATGAACTCCTCGATAAAACTGACATCGATGAGAAGGTTGTTGGTGCAGCAAAGACAGCAAGGGCAAAAGTTCAGGAGACTCTCGACAAGACAGACATCGACGACAAAATTATGGCAAAAGCTACTGAGCTGAAGGATCAGGCAGTTCTAAGGACAAGCGCCCTCAAGGATCAGGTAGAGGACAGGGTTGAGAAATTCAAAGATGCAACAGAGGCAAAGTTCGACGAAGTTGAAGATGCTATCGAAGCCAAGTTCAGCAAAGCGGAGAGCGAAGTTGAGGCCGCTAAAAACAAGGTTGAAGAAGTTGGCGAAGCTATCGAGGAGAAACTCGAATAGTCCTCAGGTGCTTTGCGATAAAAATCCAGGAGGCCGCAAGGCCTCTTTTTGTGGGTAAAATCTTATAATCTGGGTATCAAGATACAGGTGCGCAAGTGGCGCAGGAATTAATGGCTAGAATATGCCGAAATATCTCGGCATTAGGAGGAGACATGAAAAAGAAAGTTATCGTAATTCTGATGGTTATAGCGCTCATGCTTACGGCGCTCGCAGGGTGTGAAAAGAACGAGCCGAAGGCGCAGGAGCAGCAGGGAATGAACATAGAGGAGCAGCAGAGCACGAACGCAGAGAGTGCTACTGAAGGTGAGGATGCAGGCACAGAAGAAGACGCGAATTCCGATACCGAAGTTAACGACGTCGCGGTTAACGTTGTCGCTCTAAAAGGTCCAACCGCAATGGGCATGATTAAGTTGATGAATGATGCGGCTGAAGGAACTCTACAGGGATACAGTTTTCAGCTCGCTGCTGCACCGGACGAGGTAGCACCTCTCATCATCCAGGGGAAAGTCGATATAGCTGCAGTCCCCGCGAACCTCGCTTCGGTAATATATAACAAGACAGAAGGCGGGGTTCAGGTCCTAAATATAAATACTCTGGGCGTTATCTATATAATCGAAAAGGGCGAGATGGTTAACAGTGCGGACGACCTTCGCGGAAAGACCATCTTTGCGAGCGGTCAGGGAGCAACTCCGGAATACGCGCTTAGATTTATCTTGAGCGAAAATGGAATCGACGCTGATAACGACGTAAATATAGAATGGAAGAGCGAACACGCAGAATGTCTCTCTGCTCTGATTGAATCGGAAGACGGCGTTGCGATGCTTCCGCAGCCCTTTGTTACAACGGCGATGACCAAGGCAGAGGGGCTTCGCGTTGCGCTCGACCTCACGGAAGAGTGGAATAAGACGCAGGAAGACTCGGAGAATCCGTCGCAGTTCCTGACCGGAGTTACAATTGTAAGAAAAGAATTTGCGGAAGAGCATCCGGGGGCAGTCAAAGAATTTATGGAGCAGTATAAGAGCTCCGTAGAATTCGTTAACGGGAATGTGGCTGAAGCTGCCGAGATGATAGGTGCATTCGACATAGTTCCGGCGCCGATTGCAGAGAAGGCACTTCCGGCTTGCAATATCGTATTCATTACCGATTCAGACATGGAAGTCGCGCTCAGCGGATACCTCTCCGTACTCGCAGAACAAAACCCTCAGTCAATCGGCGGAGCACTCCCCGGAGCAGACTTCTATTATCAGGACTCTCAGAATTAAAGCCATAAGAATCCGATATGTTTAAATTGATGTTGCAACTTGCCGAGCGGCAGGTACAATCACTCAAAATCACGAAAAAAGACCTTCGTTGGAGTTGTGGATACTGTCTGAGCCCGCAAGGGCGAGTTTATCCAAACTCCCGAAGGTCTTTGAGTTTTGATGTGATTGTCTGCCGCGAGGTGTTAGCAACAGCAACTTGAATCTGTCGGTCCTTATGGCTGGAAACGTGATAGTATGTGAAGTATAATACAAGTATGAAAGGAAAGGGCAGTATAAAAATTTGGGCGGTTGCTGTGTGGCTTGTCGTTTGGGAAGTTGCGGCGCGCCTATTGAATAAAGAAATCTTTCTCGTATCGCCGATTAAAGCGATTATGCGATTTGCCGAGCTTGCAATCACGGGAAGTTTTTGGCTTTCGATTGCAAGCTCGCTTATGCGTATCGCACTCGGGTTTTTGCTGGCGGTAGCTATTGGAGTTCTACTTGCGATACTTTCGCACAAGAATAAGCGCGTGCGCGAATTCTTTGCTCCAGTGATGCTCGCAATCAGGACAGTTCCGGTTGCGTCATTCATCATTCTGGCGCTCATTTGTTTTTCTTCAAAATATCTTGCGATTTTAATTTCATTCCTGATAGTCAATCCGACGATTTTTGAAAATGTTTTCACGGGAATACAGGAGGCGGACAACGAACTCATAGAGATGAGTTGCGTCTTTAATCTTACATTGGGTAAACGCGCGAGATACATTTATTGGCCATCGGTCTATCCGTATTTCAGATCCGCCTGCAAGACCGCAATCGGAATGGCGTGGAAAGCAGGGATCGCTGCGGAAGTAATCGGAACGCCCAAACCCTCGATTGGCGCCATGCTCCAGCAAGCAAAGATTTATCTTGAGACAGTGGACTTAATCGCGTGGACTATCGGAATTGTTATCGTGAGCCTATGCATGGAAAAGGTTTTCATTTGGGTGCTCGCAAAGGTTGACGCAAGTCTTCGCAGCTTTCCGAAGTCGTCGCATGGGATTTTTGTGCTTAACAATTCGTCCGGTCCGGAGCGCAATCCGGATGTGTTAGATAACGAATCGGAGCAGCATTCCGGGCCTTACGCTTCGGAGGATGCAGCCCCGGCGGTCGAGCTAAAATCGCTAACCAAATCATTCGGCGAGCAAAAGGTAATCGATAATTTAAGCTTTGTTTTTCCGGTAGGTGAGATAAGTACAATCATGGGCCAGTCGGGTGTAGGCAAAACCACACTTGCAAGAATTATCGCAGGACTAGAGACTCCGGATGGAGGAGAAGTGAGACGCCTAACAACACCGCGAATCGCTATCGTCTTCCAAGAGGACAGGCTTCTTGACTATATGACAGCAGAAGACAACATACGGCTTGTAAACGAAGAGCTAACTACGGAAGAAGTGCAGAGCGCAATGCAGTCAGTAGGACTTATAGACTTTGATAAGCATGTCAGCGAATATTCAGGAGGCATGAAGAGGAGAGTTTCAATACTCCGTGCTTTGCTCGCGGTTAATGCTGTCATTCTTCTCGACGAGCCATTCAAAGGACTTGACGAAGAAACAAAAGCGAAGACAATAGATTACATAAAAACAAAAACGCACGGCAAGACAGTAATCGTAATTACTCACGACAAAGAAGAGGCAGAGGCTATAGGAGCGGACAACTATCTTTATCTATGAAGCTAATGCGTAATAAAAAACAGAGGGTTATAGCCTATATAGGATTTGTATAAAAGCAGTTTGCAACTGCGAATTGATATGGTAAAAGCGCGGAGGTGCGTAATGAGCGAAGTATTAAAAGATAATCTAGGTCGTCCCTATGTGGATTGGGATACAATTGGCAATTTTATGACTGACGTATTCATGGCGGTCGGAGTTCCGAAAGAGGATGCAAAGATTTGTGCCGACGTTCTCATGGAAAGTGACAGGCGCGGAATCGAAAGCCACGGTTGCAATCGCTTCAAGCCGATTTACATAGACCGAATAAATTCGGGTATTCAGAATCCGGTTACGGAATTTGAAATCATAAGAGAGACGCCGACTACATTAGTCGCTGATGCGCACGACGGTATGGGAATGATCGCATCATATAAGGCTATGGAGAAGATTATCGAAAAGGCCAAGACCTACGGAATGGGGATGGCTGCGGTGAGAAACTCAACGCATTACGGAATCGCAGGTTATTGGGCTATGATGGCGTCCAAGGCCGGCATGATAGGAATCACCGGAACCAATGCGAGACCTTCGATTGCGCCGACCTTTGGTGTTGAAAATATGCTCGGAACCAATCCGCTAACGATTGCGTTTCCAACAGACGAGGAATTCCCGTTCTGCCTAGACTGCGCGACATCGATTACGCAGCGCGGCAAGATTGAATACTATGCGAGAAACGGCAAAGACACTCCCGCCGGCATGGTAATAGGTCACGACGGAAAGCCTATGACAGACAGCAGTGAGATTCTTACAGCTCTCACAAAGGGCACAGCCGCACTCGCTCCGCTCGGCGGCATTGGTGAAGAACTCGCGGGCTACAAGGGCTATGGCTACGCAACAGTAGTCGAAGTTCTCTCCGCTGCGCTTCAGGGAGGGGCATTCCTAAAGATGCTTAACGGAATCGCAGAAGACGGAAGCAAGCAGCCATATCATCTAGGGCACTTCTTTATCGCGATCGACCCCGAGGCATTTATGGGACTCGATGAGTTCAAGAAGATTACTACAGAGATCCTGAAAGAACTCCGTGCATCCGAGAAGGCTCCGGGCGAAGACCGAATCTATACCGCCGGAGAAAAAGAATATCTCGTCTGGCTCGAGCGACGCGACAAAGGCGTCCCCGTCGGCGAATCAGTCCAAAAAGAATTCATTGAGCTCCGCGACAAATATAATCTGAATTATACATTCCCGTTTGAATAATCGAATAGGGAGCGGTTCCAAGCGAAAACTACATCTAAACAAGAGAGCTTTTTATAAAAAAACTATAAACAAGGGACGGTATATGCCGTCCCTTTTGCGTTTTTGTTGATTATTCAAGCAACATCTTTGCGCGATTGCGAACCATGTTCTCAAGCGCGCCGGTGCGCCAGGAGGGAAGGTTTGCCACGTCGCTTTCTTGGAAACGGAAATTGATTAGGTGGCGGAGTTCCTCTTTTTGTTTGGGCCCCATGACGCGCTTTGCAAGAACGAAGAATTGGTTCTCAGAGCCGTATGGATTGGTGCGTCCATTGATGTACTCATCAAGATTATCCTCGAAGTCACTTTTCATTCCATAGCACAGGAGCGAGAGTCCGTTATCAAAAATGGGTGCGGGCGAAATGATTTTTCCTGATAAATTATCCCTAAGCACACCAAAGTTTCCGAAATGCCTATCCTCGTTCACTATCACAGCATCGAATACTAACATGCTTGCAAGTTCCTGGTAAAATTCATCGCCGAGTTTTTTGTAATAATCTATGCAAGCATCAATTCCACCGATTGGTACTATGCGACCAATTGGAATGTATGACGTGTTTATGTCGGTGAAAAGTTTGCATTTGGATGCGATGCTTCTGTGCCAGTTTGCAAGATCATAGTGGACATGGTGGAGTCCCATTTTTTCAGCAACCTGCGACGCATAGAATTCACTGAAGGGCTCGTTACCCGCGTTGGCAAAATCGGAGGTGCCTGCTTTATATAGGTGGATTCCGTTTGTCGATGAAAAGTGCCAGGCCTTTCTAAGCATGCCTCCTGTCGTGAGTTCGGGTGTTGTGCCGTGACCGCGACTCAAATCTCCGTAGCCGACATATGCTATCAAGGAAATGATTCTGTCAAAACGGTTTTTATAGAGGTTATATTTGCTGAACTCACCTTCGAACGTAGTCTGCGTAACCCAATAACTGTCGTTGAGCGAGAGTCCCATGCAGACGTCAATGATTCCTTTCAAGTCATCCATTTTTAATCCGAGGGCAGAGAGTATTTTTCCGACCAATTCACGGTTTTTTGGTATGACTCTCTTTCTTAGCCACTTAAGTATTCCTTCGTCTGAAACCTCAAGGTCAAGAGGGAAGAGATCGCGCATTTCCTCATCGGTATCAAGTATTTTTGCCTTGAGCACTCCGCCATCTCTGGTCATCCGAAAACGTACGAGTGGATTATCAAAAATCTTCAGCTCGTATTCCGCAGTATCTCCGTATTTGATCTTATGATCCTCAAAGAAAAACTTTACGTCCTTGTCGAGTGCCTTGGCAATTGCATCAACGTAGTCGAGGGTGATGTTCTGCTCGCCTTTCTCGATTCGTGAGATGCTTGATGTTTGGGTTCCGAGACGTTCGGCAAGTTCTCTCTGGCTTATCTCCTCCGACCAGCGGTTAATAGCGATGGCGCGCGCGACTCGCATTCTAAGATCGGGATCGAGTTTGACTTCGTCCCTGATGCTTTTGCGCTCCTTTTCTTCGATGCTCTTTAGCTCATCCTTTCCGGATATTCTCTTTGTTTTGTCGTATGCCATGATTTCCTCCTTTACCTAAGATCGGAAACAAGCAATCGTAAATATCTTATTATCATATATGATAATGAGTCCTAGAGATATATTATCATATATGATAACAAAAGGCAAGCGGCGTCAACATACTACAGGGCGCGGCGATGCCAAATGCTCTTAGCAAGCTTTGATTATACTTG
>JAGAFN010000038.1 GCA_017612585.1 Bacillota bacterium
CGATATGGCAATAACATTCTTTCCCAGGATAAGTCTGCCGATCGCATAATCTGCCGTCTTGTAATTTGACACCTTGGAAGGCAGTTGCCTACTTCTTTCATCAAAGAAATTAACATCAGATGCTAGATTTCTCACTTCATAATCATTCTGCTCAAGAGTGCGCTTTACGCGAGCATAGAAATCCTGCACATAAGCAAGATCAATATGTGAGAGATACGACTCATAGACGCTTTTCTCAAGATATATGACTGTATCGGGACGACGACCTTTTTTCTGGACGTTAACTGTAGTACCCATCAGAAGGGATCCGTTTTTTGTTGATATATATAACGAAACCGTGCTTTCGTCGAACGCCTTGGCTAGATTTAATGCAACCTCATCATAAATTGTCCCGACAATAATCTCGCCGTCTGTTGTGAATATTCCATAAGTATCCTGCATTTCTAACCCATCATTAATTGCTTTTTTGTAATACCATGATCTATCAATGCCTTTACCATAAAGAATCACTGACCAAACTTGAAGATCCTTGAGAATCCCCATGGCGCAAGATTCGTAGGTACTATCTCGTTCTCCGTACCCTCTTCGACAGGTAAGGGCTCAGAACTTGCGTCGACAGAAACCGCGATGAAATGCATTGAGAGATCATCGATCATATTTTTGATATTCATAAATGCATCATTCATTTCCAGAATCTCATACAGCGAGTTTTCAATTGCGAGCGCCTGCTGTGAATTTTCTGGAACGTCCGATAGCTTATCATCGTTTTCGGAATTTACCTTTCTCCTTATTGCTCCATTCTTCCAAAATACCAAATCGGTCTTTGTGACCACAAAAGCATATTTCTTGGTCGACTTAAAGTAACTTGAGGAGTTCCTATGCAGATCATTTATGAGAGTATTTATGTAACCGCCAAACTCCCTTGCAAGCTGAGCATGCCCTTTTTTGGTATCAGCAATCTTTTCGCCGTCAACGAGGAAGATGACCTTACCTGCCTTGAGGAAATTACCATACATCGTCGCAATAATGACACTCTTCGTAAATTCGGGGTCGCTGAGAAGTTTATCTGCGTGAGATCTCTTTATTTCTTCTACAAATTCACCCGTTCCAGCTTTTCTCCTAACTTCCTCAAGATTCATATCCATTGACTCACTCAATTTGGATATTGCATTATTGAATTTTTCATCATTCAGTTCATTGCAGTATTCGCCCGCATAATCAACTACAGTCCATTTTACCGGAATAATACCGAACTTCTTACCATAGAATTCATATATGACCATCTGATAAGTGAATGTCCTCGGTAGGACTTGATGAAGTTTAACTTTCTCATACATGCTTGAGATTTTTAGAGCATCCCCTTTGTCGTTGGGATCACCTGTAAGCACAATACCATCGTTTGTATGTCCATTCTGTCTTATGATATAATGCCACAGACCGAGGACAAAGTAGGTCTTTCCCGAAGAACGCGGTCCGATGACAAAAATTTCGGATGCACGAACACCTACCGTAATTTTCATAGCGATCTTATAAAGAGCTATGGCAAGGAGAATTCCTGCACCAAAGAAGAAGAAACTCTGCAATGCCAGTGCATAGGTAGTGTCCGTAATAGCAAGTAATATCTCATAGGATAGAAAACCGATAATTGTCAGAAAGATTAATGTAAGTATTATCTTTGCTACTATCACCAGATTGTCAAAACGGTTCTTAAAAACAGTACTTAAGACAAAAAAAATGCCAATTATGAGACCTATAGAGCACATCATCTGGAGAAGATCTATATTTACTCCAGGAGATATCATATAGAAATAGGTAACAACGGAAACCGCTATAGCATATATTAAGCCGTTTATTCGGGAATCCTCATTGAAAAGCATTCCGATTGCGACCGCAAAGAAGATCCCGCAGAGCAGTTCCACAAAGGCAGTGAGCTCAAACGGCGCGGGATGCACCTTGAAAACATAAGCTCCCGTGGTAAATAAACATGCCACGAGAATGCTCAATGGAATTGCCGCAACAAAGTAGATAATCCTTCTTTTACTGTTTATAATCATTCGCCGACAGCCTCTTTGATGTCCTTTTCCGTGTAGAGATCAAGGATTCTCTTCCTTGCCTCATCCGCATCTTCCTTGTTGCCTGCCTCAAGAACTGCAATCTCGGCGGCTTCGGTGAGGAGGAGTGTCTTCTTTCTTACGACATACTTACCTTCCTGTAAGTATAGCGCATGGTGGAGGATATTCTCCTTCGACCTCTCGTATTTCTCCCAGTAGCCGCCGCCGGTGGTGAGCGGGGATATGTTGTCGAGGAAACTTGCCGCCGCAAAGAAGGTGAGCGATATTTCCCACGGCTTTGTGTAGTTGTGCGAATTGACTTTTGCACAGTCATAGGTCTCTAAATCGAGCTGTTTTACAAGAGAGCGCCTTAAGTCGCTTCCCTTGTTCTCGGTAAGCTGGGAGAGCCAGTGCGACGGGGATGCCGCAACGAGAGCCGCCTTGTCAAAGCTCCATCTCTCAGTGCCCGCACTGCCGTATCCGACCGAGATGTTGTTGATGCCCAGCTTGTGCGAGTCGAGAAGTTCCTTGTATTTCCACTGGACAATGTTGTAGAGCTTCTCAATCTCCGCCTTTCCTTCCTCGTCGTAATCGAGGACGGAGAGGTCGGAGTCGTCCTTTATGAGCGAGAGC
>JAGAFN010000039.1 GCA_017612585.1 Bacillota bacterium
CGTAAAGATTTGCGTTCACAACAAAGAGATTGGACTCGAGGTCGTTAAGATTTTTGGAGAAGTTCGCGACAAGGGCTATCGCAAGAATATCTTTACGCTCTGCCACGATTTGGAGTTTGACGAGGAAGAGCGCGCAAACTACGGCCTCGGCGAAAGCATTATGGAGGCCGGAATTCTCGGCTGTGAGTTTACGGAGAATGATGTGCTTCCGGGCGACGGCGGATTTAGCATGAATGTAGGCGCTCACGAGGTAACTCGCGGCATTGGAGCGAACGCCCTTTGCTGCTCGGATAACGTGACGGAAGCAATCGACGCACTGACCATCGATGCGGCTGTAGAGCTTGGCATCGACAAAGATTTCGGAAGCATCGAAATCGGCAAGTTTGCGGACTTTGCGGTCTTTGAAAAGAATCCGCTCGGCTGCGGCTCGATTGACGAGCTCCGCAAAATGCGCGCAAAGAGAACCTATGTCGGCGGCGAGCTTGCCTATGACGAGGACGATGCCGCTGCGGACGAGTGGTACAACCTCATCATCCAGCAGCAGTATTAAAAGCAAAAGCATAAAAAACCCCTCCCCGGTTTATTCCGAGGAGGGGTTTTAGAATTTTCTACTCACTACGCTCTCACTTTTGCAATCAGCGCTTCTTGCAGTGTTTGCGAAAAGTTGATGTGCTTCTCTTTTGCGGCAATGTTAAGCCAAGCCGGGATAGACAATGTTTTCCGCACAGACTTTTCAAAATGCTCTTTCGCATATTCTGCAACATCCACGGAAACCATATTAACAAAAGCACCTGTCGTATCTGCTTCAAGTTCTGCTGCTACGGCTTCGAGAGAGATGTCACTAAGAGCAGAAGCTTTTGGGGGCTCTTCTTCATCCATTCGGAGGTCGAACAAATATCCCGCTAGGCAGTCTATAGCCATCTCCAATGCTTCACTCTCTGTTTCACCACAAGTCGAAAGCCAGTTTAGATCCGGGAAAACTACCGAATAACCATCATCCTCTTTAAAAAAACATGCCGGATAAATTGACAGCATAAGACATTCTCCTCTCTCTTTCGCGGGCGTTATTCAAGACCCGCTTGCTTTCTTATAGATTTTTCAGTAATTCTGCTTAACTCTTTGCTGTGAAAAGGGATTGTAACCTTACCCGATTTGGTCGGATGGACATAATGTCGATGCGATCCCGTTTGGCTCTTAAACACCCAGCCGTCTGCCAATATTTCACTTTCCATTTCGCGCGGTCTTTTTGGCATTATATCTCTTTTCACCTCCATTATATCAGCCATGCGTAATAAGTCAATACGTATCTATACAATACGTATTAACATGCTTTATTTATCCTTATGGATATATTATATATTGTATCCATAATTTGTCAAGTATAATTTTCTTTTGGTGCCATATTATTACATTGGGGCTCGACAAAAAACTCCCCGGTTATTCCGAGGAGGGGTTTTAAATTACATTTTATACTATTTGTTTGCTTCGTCTTCTTCAACGTAGCCCGGGCCCTTAAGCCATAC
The DNA here is from genome assembly GCA_017612585.1 of Bacillota bacterium. Lineage (GTDB taxonomy): Bacteria > Bacillota > Clostridia > Peptostreptococcales > Anaerovoracaceae > Eubacterium_B. The sequence goes on from JAGAFN010000039.1 coordinate 1,524, forward strand.
AGCTGCCTTTGAAAGATATCCCGGTCCGTCTACGATAAGGTCGTAGAGCTTTACCCAGAACGGTGCAACGAACGAGCATCCGCAGGTCAGCGCGCCGCCGTATACGAGCAGATAGAAGAATACCGGATTCTTCGGGCACAGATTGTACCACGGTGCCAGACACCCCGAACTGAAGAAGAAATAGATTCCGATAATCGAGGCGACAATTGCGATAGCGTAAGCCACTGTGCTCTGTACCTTCTTGTGAATCAGTGAAAGAATTGCGAACCATGCAACAACCAGGCATCCTGCAAATCCTACGAACAGTCCATAGAAGTCGATGACATATCTGAGCGTAAGGTGGAAGATATATACCGGCATCGTATTCATTCCCACGAAGGAAAGGAAGTTCTTCTTTGACGGTATAATGTTGACCATCAGAATAATCCATGCACTTCCGAGAGCGAGAATCATGATTCTTCCGAGCGAATCCTGCCACCAAGCCATTCCCTTGAAGTTGTGGTACGATTCTCTGAGGAGGAACCAGCCCACATTCGGTCCGAACTTGCAAAGAAGGATTGATGCTGTGACAAGAACTGCTGCCAAAAGTACGAGTACTGCCGGCTTTTTCTTGAGCTGCTGTATCCAAGCAAGTCTTTCCTTTGAGCAATAATATCCGATCAGGAAGAACGGGAAGTATGAAAAGGCTCTTCCAAGTGCCATGAAATCGCCGAACTCAGGTACCCAGCCGGCAATAAACATCATTGCAATGCTTGTCGGGAAGAGCCACTTGAACTTCACCATATCTACTAAGAAGAATCTGTAGAAGAACAGTGCAAACAGGAACCAGAGTGCAAACGGTGGATTCAAATACGAAAGGTGTGCCCGCCCAAAGAAGAATATTCTAATCAGGAAATACACCGTTGTCCATACAAGGTATGGCCACATAAACGTTTTGAAGGCTGTTTCCCTCGCTCTTTCAGGTTTCTTCGAGAAATATCCCGAAAGGAACATGAACGCCTGCATAACGAATACGTTGATCGTGATATACACGAAGCCCGCAAGCGAGTCCTGAGGAAAGGCGCCGTTACCGTAGAGATGCCCGTAAAGATTTCCCGACATCTTTGTAAAATGCGACATCGGAATCGAGAGCATCAAGAGTCCGCGGAACGTGTCAAACATATAATCGCGTTCTTTTTTTATTTCTGCCATAACAATTCTCTCCTATATTTTCACATCACTAACAATTTTGTGTCTACGATTATAACCCTTTAGGGCTTATTTGTACAGTTCTTTCATCATTGCAACCATGTCCGAGAGATCGTGAGTTCCCATGGTTTCGAGAGCCGAGTGCATCGCAAGCTGCGGAAGTCCGACATCGGCAGATGTAAGCGACACGTGAGCATTTGAGATATTTCCCAAAGTCGAGCCGCCCGCCATATCCGAACGGTTTGCGAAAACCTGCGGGGTTACGCCTGCGGACTTGCAAAGCTTCTTTACAAATGCCGCGCTCTTGCCGCCGGTGGTATATTTTTGGTTTGCACTGAACTTCAGCACCAGGCCGCCGTTTAAGAAAGGTCTGTTATTTTCGTCCGACTTTTCAGGGTGGTTCGGATGAACAGCATGCGCATTGTCTGCCGAGAGCAGGAAGCTGCCGGCTATTGCTTTGTAGTAGTCCTCTTCGCCGGCGCCGATTCCGATTTGAATGCGGCGGAGCGTATCCTCGAGGAAGGTGGA